>JALXCS010000234.1 GCA_026990815.1 Methylomonas sp.
ATCCCTTAGTGAGTCACCAATGCAATAAAGATTTTCAGCAGATACTGCAAAATCCTGCATGAATTGTTGAAATAATCCAGGTTTCGGCTTTCGGCACTGGCAGTTGTCATCAGGGCCATGAGGACAAAAATAGATGGCATCAATATAACCGCCTTTTTCTTGTACCAACGTTAGCATTTTATCGTGAATTTTCCTAAGTGTCGCTGCATCAAATAATCCTCTGGCCAGTCCAGATTGATTGGTAATCACAACGACTTTGTATCCATGTTGGTTTAATAACGCAATCGCCTCTAAACTGCCAGGAATGGGTAGCCATTCATCAGGTGATTTGATGAACTGGTCAGAGTCCTGATTAATAACGCCATCCCGGTCAAGTAAAACAAAACGATCTGCTGTCATCAGGATTGGAGTTTGGAGATGTCCGCAATTTGTAAAAACAAATCAGAAATCATGGTTAAAAGCCCAAGTCTTTTGGCGCGTAATTGCGGGTCATCACACATGACCATGACATGATCAAAAAATGCATCGACATCATCACGTAATTTTGCCAACCTTGTTAACGCAGCTTTGTAATCATGCTTGGCCAATAATGGTGTGATGTCTTTTTCAGTATCACGGGCAGCTGCCAGAAGTTGTAATTCCTGTTTTTCAACCAAAATACCGATAGCGACATCAATTTTGGAATCGGATTTTTTTAGAATGTTACGGATGCGCTTGTTAGCACTTGCCAGACTTTCAGCTTCAGGAAGTTTCCTGAAGGCTTGCACCGCTTTAAGGCGTTCTTGAAAATCTAATGGCTCTTCAGGCATGACAGCCAAAACAGCGGCTATTTCATCAGCCGTGTAACCTTGTTCCAGGTTGTAGTGTTTCAGACGTTCATAAATAAAATCTTTAATCTGTTTGTGGGTGGCGATAAGATCGAATTTATGACTGAACAAGGTTAACGCATCATCCAGAAGATCTACAATATTGAGCGGCAATTTGCCTTCAATAACGATTCTCAAGATGCCCAGGGTTGCCCGGCGTAATGCATAAGGGTCCTTGTCGCCGGTTGGAATGAGTCCGGCGCTAAAAATTCCGGCCAGAGTGTCCATTTTTTCGGCAATGGAGAGAATTTGTCCAGTATCAGTCGAAGGAATAGGGCTGCCAGATTGTTTGGGGAAATATTGTTCTTCCAAAGCTTGGGCGACTTCTTCGGGTTCGCCATCTTCAAGGGCATAATAACGCCCCATAATACCTTGCAAGCTTGGAAATTCGCCCACCATTTCCGTTAATAAGTCAGTCTTGGCAAGATGCGCGGCTCGTTTGGCCAAATCAACATCGGTATCAAGTTGCTTGGCAATGTATTCAGACAGTTGAGTAACGCGAGTAGTTTTGTCCGCCAAAGTGCCCAGTTTTTCCTGAAAAACAATATTGGACAGTTTTGATATGCGTGCAGATAACGGTTGTTTGCGGTCCTGATTCCAGAAAAATTCAGCATCAGTAAGACGTGGGGTAATAACCCGCTCATTACCATGCTGGATGGATTCCGGACGGGAGCTTTCGATATTCGCAAAAGTGATGAAATGTGGCAGTAATTTTCCCTCCTGATCTTTAACCGGGAAATATTTCTGGTTGGTTTGCATAGTGGTGATTAAACACTCATCCGGCAGTGCCAGAAATTTTTCTGCAAAATTGCCGGTAACAGGAACCGGCCATTCATTCAAGGCAGCAATTTCTTCTAACAGATCGTCCTCAATATGGGCAATACTGTTAACATTTTCAGCTGCCTTTTGTGCGGCTTCACGAATAATCTTTTTCCGCTGTTCAAAATCGACAATAACTTTACCCTGCTCAAGTAAGGTTTGCGGATATTCTTCAGGTTTAGTCAGGGATATATGATAAGGTGCGTGAAAGCGATGCCCCTGGGTTTTATTTCCAGACATAACGCCCAGAATCTCAGTCACAACGGCTTCTTCACCAAAAAGTAAGACTGCCCAGTGAACCGGGCGAACAAATTCAGTATCATTTGAGCCCCAGCGCATTCTCTTGGCAATGGGAAGTAAGGCCAGGCTTTTATTGATGATGTCTGGCAGCAGTGATTGGGTCGGTTGGCCTTTGACATCTAGGGTGTATGCCAGCCATTCACCTTTATCAGTTTTTAAGCGTCCCAATTGTTCAACAGTGACGCCGCAACTTTTGGCAAAACCTTCGGCAGCTTTGCTGGGGGTACCATCTTCAGAAAATGCTGCCTGGATTGCGGGGCCACGTTTTTCAATTTGTTTGTCAGGTTGAGAAGTGCTGAGGTTTTCAATAGTGACAGCTAACCGACGAGGCGTTGCGTAAGCGCGGCTGCTTGAAAAACTCAGCTCTGCATCGTCTAGCCCTTTACAGATATTTTCCAGTAAAGCCTTGCTTAAACGAGATAGTGATTTTGGTGGCAGTTCTTCAGTGCCCAGTTCAAAGAGTAAATGCTGTTGATCTGTCATGATTATTTTTCCTCCCTGGATAGCATCGGGAAGCCAAGTTCCTCCCGGCTATGATAATAAGCTTCGGCAACCGATTTGGCAAGATTCCGGACCCGTAAAATAAAGCGTTGCCGTTCGGTAACAGAAATCGCATTTCTGGCATCAAGCAAGTTAAAGGTGTGTGAGGCTTTCAGAACCATTTCGTAAGCAGGCAGGGCAAGATTTTGTTCAATCAGTTTTTGACATTCCTGTTCATAGGTATCGAAACTTTGGAACAGGAAATCGACATTGGCAAGGTCAAAATTGAAGGTCGACATTTCAACTTCATTTTGATGAAAAACATCGCCGTAAGTTACCTTGCCTTGTGGGCTATTGGTCCAGGTTAAATCGTAAACACTCTGTACATTTTGCAGATACATTGCAATCCGTTCCAGACCATAAGTAATCTCGCCGCTGACTGGTTTGCATTCTAGGCCGCCGATTTGCTGAAAATAGGTAAACTGGGTGACTTCCATACCATTCAGCCAAACTTCCCAGCCCAAACCCCAGGCACCCAGAGTTGGAGATTCCCAGTTATCTTCAACAAAGCGAATATCGTGTTCCAGTAAATCCAGTCCCAAATGACGCAAAGAGCCAAGATACAGTTCCTGAATATTGTCTGGCGAGGGCTTGATCAGTACTTGATACTGATAATAATGTTGCAAGCGATTGGGGTTTTCGCCAAAACGGCCATCGGTAGGGCGGCGTGAGGGTTGTACATAGGCAGTCGCCCAAGGTTCAGGGCCGATAGCGCGTAAAAAAGTCGCCGGATGAAAAGTTCCGGCGCCAACTTCAAGATCCAATGGTTGTAATAAAACACAACCTTGATCCGACCAATATTCCTGCAACGCAAGAATGAGTCCTTGAAAAGTAGTTAAATCGTTGTTTTGGCTGGACACGATATTAAATAGTTTGGGTTAAAAAAATTGCTAATTATAGCGGAATTTTGAACGCTCTCGGCAAAATCGTTCCCTGACTTTACGCAGGAATGCATCTTGAAACGCTTTGCGTTCCATGACGCGGAGCATCTAAGGCTACATTCCCACGCGGAGCGTGGGAACGATAAACAATAATATTATGGTTGACACACTACCTGTTGATGGTCATGATGTGATTATCATCTGGCTGCAAAAAATGGGGAGGGGGAATGATAAAGCAAACAGCATGGGCCGTTATTGCGGTATTTATTACCTGGTCAATATTGGATTTCCTGATTCATGGCGTATTGCTTCAGCAGACATACATGGACACAGCAAGTCTGTGGCGTCCAGAGAGTGAAATGAAAATGGGGCTAATGTCTTTAGTCACTTTTATTATTGGAATTTGTTTTGTTTGCACATATAGTTTTCTGGTTGCACCGAAATCACTTGCCTCGGGAATCAAGTTAGGCGTTATCTGGGGTGTTGCTGCTGGTGCGTCAATGGGTTTTGGCTCTTACTGCTATATGCCAATACCAGTAAGCCTTGCATGGAGTTGGTTTTTTGGTGCTTTAATTGAAATGACTGTAGCTGGGGTTATTGTTGGATTGTTAATAAAATCACCCGCTGAAAGCGCAGTTTAATTATCGTTCCCACGCTCTGCGTTTTTTGACGCGGAGCGTCTAAGACTTCGTTCCCACGCAGAGCGTTGGAACGATAAGTACTCTAAGCCACCAAGGCATTACCATTCACCCCATCAATCAGCCTGATCACTTGAGTAGCCCCGGCATCATCAAAAACGCCCAGCAAACCCTGATCGTGCAAATTGGTAAAAGGCGGTTTAAACAACATTTCTTTATCAATCACGCCATTTTTATTCAAATAGTTGATAATGGTATTAATAAACGTCATCTGGTCGGCGCGTAAATTCCCGGCCTGAATAAATTCGGAAAAAACATCCTGCGCCGCATTTATATCCAGCCCGACGATGCTGCGGATAAATTCGCCCAATGGCTTGTCGCCATAATGGTCAATATATTCTTGCCTCGTACCGACGGTTTCACCGTCAAATAAAATATCTTCCAGCTGGTTAATCTCGCTTTCAGTAATCGGCTTGTTGGTAGTCAGCTTATGAATCACCAAATGATCCTTGTGATTACGGATATAAGATTCCACCCGGTCTTTATAGCTTTGTAAATTGGTATAGGCAGGTGCATATTCCAGAGCAAACCTGCCACCTATTCCAAGCCAAAGCTGCCACCCATTCCATTTGAAAGCTGCCACCTAATCCAGTGATGTCTGCCACCCTGATTGGGAGGTTGGTATAGCGAAATCGACG
>JALXCS010000235.1:0-1611 GCA_026990815.1 Methylomonas sp.
ATATATAATTAACGGTTCGCATGCTTAAGGGTTTGATAGGTCAGTGGCTCAATTGGTAGAGCAGCGGTCTCCAAAACCGCAGGTTGGGGGTTCGAGTCCCTCCTGGCCTGCCATTATCTAGCCCATAAACAGGATTAAAGCTTTCATTAATTACAATTGACAAATGAATACTCAGGCAGAAGCAGAAACATCAGTAGGTGATGTATTAAAGCAAATTTTATCGCTGATACTGGTCGTTTCGGGTGTTGCGGCATTTTATTATTTTTCTGATTATTCCCTTTTATATAGGTCGTTGGGGTTGGTGGCCGTGGTTATTATTGCGGCATTTATTATGCTCACAACCGATATAGGGAGGAGTGTCTGGATGTTTATGCTTGAGGCTAAACAAGAGGTCAGAAAAGTTGTGTGGCCTTCGCGGGCAGAAACCATGCAAACCACACTGATGGTTTTTGTTATGGTGTTTCTTGTAGGAGTGATTCTCTGGTTGTTGGATATGTTTTTGTTTTGGGGAGTACGGTTGCTCACTGGGCAAGGAGGATAGCAATGGCATTGCGCTGGTATGTTGTCCATGCATATTCCAATTATGAGAACAAGGTGAAAGAAGCGTTGGAAGAGCGAATAAAGCGTGAAGGGCTGGAAGAGTACTTTGGGAAAATTTTGGTTCCTACCGAAGAGGTTGTTGAGATGAGAATGGGACAGCAGCGCAAGAGCGAAAGAAAGTTTTTCCCTGGGTATGTGCTGGTGCAAATGGAATTAACTGACGAGACTTGGCACTTAGTCAGAGATGTGCCAAGGGTACTGGGTTTTATTGGCGGTACATCAGATCGTCCTTCACCTATATCTGATAAAGAGGCGAACGCTATTCTGAATCGGGTTGAAGAAGGTGTTAACAAGCCTAAGCCTAAAATTCTATTTGAGGTTGGTGAGGTCGTTAGAGTCATAGATGGCCCTTTTCAGGACTTTAATGGGGTGGTTGAGGAAGTTAATTATGAGAAAAGCAAACTCAGAATTTCGGTTTTGATTTTCGGGAGATCGACACCAGTAGAGTTGGGTTTCGGACAAGTTGAAAAGAGTTAATTCTGGCGGATAAGCGGAGTTTTCAAGTAAAAAAATCTCTAGGAACTGCTAGAGATTTTTCTTTGTATGGGGAGCTGAAATGCGTTTGAACCCAAAGTGGAGTTAAAATGGCGAAAAAGATAGAAGCATATATAAAGTTACAGGTTAAAGCAGGCGAGGCGAACCCTAGTCCTCCAGTCGGTCCAGCTTTGGGGCAGCACGGCGTTAATATTATGGAGTTTTGTAAGGCTTTTAATGCTAAAACTCAAGAGATGGAAAAAGGGATGCCAATCCCAGTAATCATAACGGTATACAATGACCGTAGTTTTACTTTTGTAACTAAAACTCCGCCGGCATCCATTCTTTTAAAGAAGGCGGTCGGTGTGGCAAAAGGGAGTGGCACTCCAAATACATTAAAGATAGGTACTGTGACACGTGAGCAGTTAGAAGAAATCGCGAAAATCAAGATGGAAGATTTGAATGCCGCAGATATGGACGCTGCAGTCAGAATTATTGCGGGTAGTGCGCAAAGTATGGGACTGAACGTGGAGGGCG
>JALXCS010000235.1:1621-15438 GCA_026990815.1 Methylomonas sp.
ATTAACAAAAAGAACTAAATTAGCCAAGGAAAAAATTGATAAGTCCAGGCAGTATCCTATTTCAGAAGCCGTTGCAATTTTAAAGGAATTGGCTACTGCAAAGTTTGATGAGTCTGTTGATGTGAGTGTTAACCTTGGCGTTGATTCAAGAAAGTCAGATCAGAATGTTCGGGGTGCTACGGTATTGCCTAATGGGACAGGTAAAGATGTTCGGGTTGCGGTGTTCACTCAAGGAGCTAATGCGGACGCTGCCAAAGAGGCTGGTGCGGATATTGTCGGGATGGAAGATTTGGCAGAGCAGGTGAAGAAAGGAGAAATGGATTTTGATGTGGTTATCGCATCACCTGATGCAATGAGGGTTGTAGGTCAATTAGGGCAGATATTAGGTCCTCGAGGATTAATGCCCAACCCCAAGGTTGGTACAGTTGCGCAGGATGTTGCAGCCGCAGTTAAAAATGCAAAGTCGGGGCAGATTCGTTATCGAACAGATAAGGCGGGAATAATTCATTGTACTGTCGGAAAAATTTCATTTGAGGAAGACGCAATAAAACAAAATCTTGAGGCATTGTTGACCGATTTGCAAAAAGCAAAGCCCAGTGCAGCAAAAGGCATCTATATGAAGAAAATTTCTCTGTCGACAACGATGGGGCCGGGATTAAGTATTGATTCCACTACATTGAATGAGAAGGTATAAATAAGCTTAATTTGCTGTAAATTATTTTGTGGCAAATTGGTTTTGTAACTTTGAGTTGCCGGCTTCAGTTGGTGACTGTCAAAGATCGTAGGTGCGAAAGCTTAATGTTTCCTACGTAGATGGCTACTGAAGCTGGGATAACTGGCTAGGTGACCGTTGGGGCATCTTTTTTAAGATGTGTTTTTTTTAATTCTGAAATTTAAATTTTAGATATAAACCGGAGGTAGACTGTGGCATTACGATTAGATGACAAAAAAATTGTCGTCGAAGAAGTTGCTGCAATTGCTGCTGATGCCCACTCAGCTATTGCTGCTGAGTATCTTGGTTTGACCGTTGGTGAGATAACCGAATTACGGAAAGCTGGAAGAGAGGCGGGTGTTTATTTTCGTGTTGTGAAAAATTCTTTAGCACGTCGTGCTTTAGCTGGAACAGAATTTGAGTGCATGAATGATGGTCTTGTTGGGCCATTGATTTTGGCATTTTCAATGGAAGATCCAGGTTCTGCTGCGAGAGTGATTAAGGGTTTTTCAAAAGAGCACGATAAGTTAATCACCAAGATGGTTGCAGTGGGTGGTCATGTCTATGATGCATCTGAGTTAGAAAAGCTATCAAGCTTGCCAACTCGCGACCAGGCTATCAGTATGCTTATGGCGGTAATGAAAGCTCCAGTTGAGAAACTGGCGCGGACCTTGGCTGAGCCGCAAGCAAAATTAGTGCGGACTGTTTTAGCAGTAAAGGCTCAGAAAGAGGCGGCATAAGCCTAAGCATTAACCAGTTAAGACTTTAAAGAGATTATAGAGGATAAAAAATGGCAGTGTCACAAGAAGAGATTTTAGAAACTATTTCAAATATGACAGTAATGGAAGTTGTTGATTTAATATCAGCAATGGAAGAGAAATTTGGCGTTTCTGCTGCGGCGGCAGTAGCTGCCGCCCCAGTGGCGGCTGCAGGAGGAGAAGCCGGAGCAGCTGAAAAAACTGAATTTGATGTTGTAATGACATCTTTTGGTTCGAATAAAGTTGCGGTTATTAAAGCGGTGCGTAGTCTAACCGGATTAGGCCTTAAAGAAGCCAAAGAGGCTGTCGAAGGTGCGCCCACCACTATTAAAGAAGCAGTAAGTAAAGAAGAAGCAGAAGAGGTTAAAAAGCAACTTGAAGAAGCAGGCGCTTCTGTCGAAATCAAATAAGTGTTTAACAAGTCTTTTTGCATATAAAGACGCGTAATCAGTAAATAGGGCTGGTGGCATAATGCCGCCGGCCTTTCGTCGCTTGCTTTTTGCAAGCTGTAACAATCTCCTACATTAGGTAAGGAAGCAATATGGCCTACTCTTTTACCGAAAAAAAACGAATTCGCAACAGTTTTGGGAAAGCAGAGCAAGTGCTTGAAGTCCCATATCTGTTAGCAACCCAAATTAACTCTTATGCCAGTTTTTTGCAATCGGGTGTAAAACCCGAAAAGCGTAAGGACCAAGGTTTGCACGCGGCATTTTCAAGTGTTTTTCTTTTTTATTTCCATTATTTCTATTCATTTTTAGATTATGTGAAATATAGGCTGGGTGACCCTGCGTTTGATGTAAGGGAGTGTCAGCAGCGAGGGGCGACGTATGCAGCACCTTTGAGGGTTCTGGTTCGGTTGGTTATTTACGACAAAGATGCACCTGGAAGTACAAAGGTAGTAAAGGATATTAAAGAGCAGGAGGTCTATATGGGGGAGCTGCCTTTAATGACTGATAATGCCACATTTGTTATCAATGGAACTGAAAGAGTTGTGGTGTCACAATTGCACCGTAGTCCAGGAGTGTTTTTTGATCATGATAAAGGTAAGACCCACTCTTCAGGTAAATTATTATTTAATGCGCGAGTTATTCCCTACCGAGGTTCATGGCTTGACTTTGAGTTCGATCATAAAGACAGTGTATTTGTAAGGATAGATCGTAGGAGAAAAATTCCAGCAACTATCTTGCTAAGAGCTTTAGGTTACACAAACGAGGAAATGATTAAGATTTTCTTCGAAACAAACAAGTTCACTGTTGGTTCTGATCGTATAAAATTTCATTTGGTACCAGAAAGGTTAAGAGGGGAAATCGCGGCTTTCGATATTAAGATCAATGATGAGGTGATTGTAGAGCAAGGTCGACGAATTACAGCTAAACAAATTCGTCAAATGAACAAGGCAGGTATTTCAGAAGTTGAAGTACCAAGAGATTATCTATACGGCAAAATTCTCTCCCATAATGTGGTTGATAAAGAATCTGGAGAGATAATCGCGAATGTTAATGACGAAATCACAGAAGAGCTTTTGCAACTTCTGATCGAGAATGGTGTAACGGAAATTGAAACCTTGTATGTCAACGATTTAGACCGCGGCGCATACATATCTAATGCTATGAAGCTGGATACAACATCGACGCCTTTAGAAGCATTGGTTGAGATTTATAGAATGATGAGGCCAGGTGAACCGCCAACGAAAGAAGCAGCGGAGAATCTATTTGAAAAACTTTTTTTCACTGAAGAGCGTTACGATCTTTCTGCCGTTGGACGAATGAAATTCAATCGTCGGTTAGGGCTCGATGAAGATGAGGGGGGTGGCACTCTTAGTAAAGAGGATATTATTGCAGTCCTTAAAGAACTAATTAATATTCGTAATGGCAATGGAACGGTTGATGATATTGATCATTTGGGTAACCGTCGAGTTCGTTCTGTTGGTGAAATGATTGAAAATCAGTTTCGTGTTGGACTTGTGCGTGTTGAAAGAGCAGTAAGAGAAAGATTGACTCTTGCTGATTCAGAAGGATTGATGCCTCAAGAGATCATTAATGCAAAACCTGTTTCCGCTGCGGTAAAAGAATTTTTTGGTTCTAGTCAATTATCGCAATTCATGGACCAAAACAATCCTTTATCTCAAGTTACCCACAAACGTCGAGTTTCAGCTTTAGGGCCGGGTGGGTTGGCAAGAGAAAGAGCTGGGTTTGAGGTGCGTGATGTGCATACTACGCACTATGGACGAGTATGTCCTATCGAGACGCCTGAAGGACCTAACATTGGTTTGATTAATTCTTTATCCGTTTATGCGAGAACTAATGAATATGGTTTTCTAGAAACCCCTTATCGAAAAGTAGCTGATGGCAAAGTAACTGATCAAGTGGATTATCTTTCTGCCATTGAGGAAGGGGAGTTCGTTATCGCTCAGGCTAGTGTGCCAGTAGATGAGAATGGCAGGTTGAAGGAAGGTTTAGTGTCTTGTCGATATAAAGATGAATTTTCATTAGAAAATTCTGAATCAGTTCAATATATGGACGTTTCTTCTAAACAAATAGTTTCGGTAGCAGCGTCAATTATTCCATTTTTGGAACATGATGATGCAAATCGTGCGCTAATGGGCTCCAATATGCAGCGCCAAGCCGTGCCAACATTAAGAGCGGAAAAGCCTTTGGTAGGTACCGGAATGGAACGAACTGTCGCAAAGGATTCAGGAGTTACTGTAGTTGCGAAGCGTGGTGGTATTATTGTGGATGTGGATGCGGCGCGGATTGTTGTTAGAGTCAATGATCAGGAAACTGAGGCTGGTGAATCTGGCGTGGATATTTACAATCTCATTAAATACACGCGCTCAAACCAGAATACTTGTATTAATCAGAAGCCATTGGTTAAGCCAGGGGATCAGATTAATAAAGGCGATATTCTTGCGGACGGCCCTTCAACTGACATTGGCGAGTTGGCGTTAGGGCAAAATATGCTGGTCGCGTTTATGCCGTGGAACGGTTATAACTTTGAAGATTCCATACTGGTTTCTGAAAGAGTTGTCAAAGAGGACCGATTTACCACAATTCATATTGAAGAGAAAACTTGTGTTGCTAGAGATACAAAACAAAGCCCTGAAGAGATTACTGCTGATATTCCTAACGTAAGCGAAGAGGCGTTATCTAAGTTAGATGAGTCTGGTATTGTTTATATCGGAGCAAAAGTAAAGCCCGGTGATATTCTGGTCGGTAAGGTTACTCCCAAAGGTGAGTCGCAATTAACACCAGAAGAAAAGCTTTTGCGTGCGATTTTTGGCGAAAAGGCTGCAGATGTTAAAGATACTTCATTAAGAGTTCCATCATCGATTGAGGGAACCGTTATTGATGTCCAGGTTTTTACCCGGGATGGTGTCAAAAAAGACAAGCGGGCGCTGGAGATTGAAGAAGAGGAAATCAAGCGATATCGAAAAGATCTCGATGATCAATTAAAAATTGTTGAGCATGATATTTTTCAGAGAGTTGCAAAATTATTGATCGATGAAAAGGCTGAGTCAGGGCCAGAAGGATTGACTGCGGGATCTGAGATAACTGAAAAATACCTAGGCAGTTTAAAACATTCAGAGTGGTTTAAGATCAAGTTGCAAAATGAAGATATCAATATGCAGCTAGAAGCGGTATCTGAGCAAATCGAACAGCAAAGGAAAGAGTTCGAAAAGAAATTTGAGGCTAAACGAAAAAAAATCACCATGGGAGATGACCTACCCCCGGGTGTTTTAAAGATGGTTAAGGTTTATTTGGCTGTTAAGCGACGAATACAACCTGGCGATAAAATGGCGGGCCGCCATGGAAATAAAGGAGTAATTTCACAAATAGTGCCAATTGAAGATATGCCATTTGATGCAAATGGGAATCCAGTGGATATAGTTTTAAATCCTTTGGGCGTGCCTTCTAGGATGAATGTAGGTCAGGTGCTCGAGACTCATTTAGGCTGGGCAGCAAAAGGCCTGGGTTTGAAAATAGGGAAAATGTTAGAAACTCAAGAAAAAATCAATAACATTAGAAGGTTTCTAGAAGAGATCTACAATAGCAGTGGTCAAAAAGAAGATCTCAATACATTTTCGGATTCAGAAATTATAGAGTTGGCTAACAATCTACAAAGTGGAGTGCCCATGGCCACGCCGGTTTTTGATGGTGCAACAGAAGATGAGATTAGAAACATGTTAAGACTGGCTGATTTGCCGGAGCACGGACAGGTGCAACTATTTGATGGGTTGACTGGAGAGCCTTTTGAAAGAGAGGTTACAGTGGGCTATATGTATATGCTTAAATTAAATCATTTGGTAGATGACAAAATGCATGCCCGATCAACTGGGCCATATAGCCTTGTGACTCAACAGCCCTTAGGTGGTAAAGCTCAATTTGGAGGTCAGAGGTTTGGCGAAATGGAAGTTTGGGCGCTTGAGGCATATGGAGCTGCGTATACCTTGCAAGAAATGTTAACAGTTAAATCTGATGATGTAACGGGGAGGACCAGGATGTATAAAAATATTGTTGATGGTGATCACCGCATGGAAGCAGGAATGCCAGAATCGTTTAATGTATTGATCAAAGAAATTCGTTCGCTAGGTATCAATATTGAACTGGAATGATATTTATGTGAAATTAATTTGCCACCGTTATATTTTCAGACTAACACTTTAATATAGGGAATGGACGCAAGGTGTGGGAGGCATTCATGCCTTAAGCATAGATAATTAGCTTCAATTAAATGAATGCTTATTTGACCTAAATTACTGTGATTTACAGACTTCCGGAATACTGGAAAGCAATGCAGGGGACAGAATCGTGAAAGATTTATTAAACTTTTTAAAACGTCAGGGTAGGGTTGAGGATTTTGATGCTATACGGATTGGTTTGGCATCGCCAGATATGGTTCGTTCTTGGTCTTATGGCGAAGTAAAGAAACCCGAAACCATCAACTATCGTACTTTTAAGCCAGAGCGAGACGGGTTGTTTTGTGCAAAAATTTTCGGTCCAGTTAGTGATTACGAATGTTTATGCGGCAAATACAAGCGTTTGAAGCATCGTGGCGTCATATGTGAAAAGTGCGGTGTTGAGGTTACTGTGTCAAAAGTGCGCCGTGAAAGAATGGGTCACATTGAATTGGCAAGTCCGGTTGCACATATTTGGTTTTTGAAATCTCTGCCATCACGAGTCGCATTGTTACTGGATATGACACTAAGGGAAATTGAAAGAGTTTTATATTTTGAGTCATTTATGGTCTTGGACCCCGGGATGACGCCTTTAGAACGTGGGCAGTTGTTGACTGATGAAGAGTATTTGGATGCAATGGAGCAGCATGGTGATGAGTTTATTGCCAAAATGGGCGCGGAGGCAGTTTATGAATTGTTGAAATCAATTGATTTAAAAGCGGAGGTTAATATGCTCCGTGAAGAAATCATGTCGACAAATTCAGAAACAAAAATAAAAAAATATTCAAAACGGTTAAAAGTACTGGATGCGTTGCTGAATTCAAAAAACCGTCCTGAATGGATGGTGATGGAAGTGCTTCCTGTATTGCCTCCTGAATTAAGACCTTTGGTGCCCTTAGATGGAGGGCGATTTGCCACTTCTGATCTCAATGATTTATACAGGCGGGTTATTAATAGAAATAATCGCTTAAATCGTCTTTTAGAGTTGGATGCCCCTGATATTATTGTTCGGAATGAGAAGCGGATGCTTCAGGAATCAGTAGATGCTTTACTTGATAATGGCCGTCGAGGCAGAGCCATTACAGGAACTAATCGCAGGCCATTAAAATCTTTGGCTGATATGATTAAAGGTAAGCAAGGAAGATTTAGGCAGAATTTGTTGGGAAAACGTGTTGATTACTCAGGTCGTTCAGTAATTGTTGTTGGCCCCAGTTTAATGCTTCATCAATGTGGTTTGCCAAAAAAAATGGCACTGGAATTATTTAAGCCGTTTATCTTCAGTAAGTTACAGATGCGCGGTTTAGCAACGACTATCAAAGCAGCAAAGAAAATGGTCGAGCGTGAAGGCAGTGAAATTTGGGATATTCTTGAGGAAGTAATTCGCGAACATCCGGTTATGCTCAATCGTGCTCCAACATTACACCGGCTAGGTATCCAGGCCTTTGAGCCAATACTTATTGAAGGTAAAGCAATACAGCTTCATCCACTAGTGTGTAGTGCTTTTAATGCAGATTTTGATGGTGACCAAATGGCAGTGCATGTGCCGTTATCCATCGAAGCTCAGTTAGAGGCCAGGTCTCTGATGATGGCAACCAATAATATTTTGTCGCCAGCAAATGGGGAGCCAATTATTAATCCATCTCAAGATGTGGTCCTAGGTCTCTACTATATTACAAGGGAAAAGGCGAATGCTAAAGGGCAAGGTAGCATTTTTTGTAACGTTGAAGAAATCCATAAGGCTTTAGATGCAGATATTGTTGAGCTGCAGACAAAAATTCAAGTTCGAATTAATGAAAAGCTCAAGGATGAAGAAGGAAATTTAACAGAAAAAACCAAAAGAGTTGAGACAACAGTTGGTCGTGCATTGGTATGGGAAATTCTGCCAGAAGGTATGCCTTTCGATGTGCTGAATTGCGATATGACCAAAAAAAACATATCAACATTGATAAATTACTGCTATAGACACCTCGGTATTAAAGAAACAGTTGTGTTGGCAGATCAGTTGATGTATTTAGGCTTTCGGTATGCCACAAGGTCAGGGGTTTCGTTTGGTATTGAGGATATGGTGATTCCAACCCAAAAGGCTGCAATATTGGAAGCCGCCGAAAAAGAAGTCGAAGAGATTCAAAGACAATATTCATCAGGATTGGTGACCGATGGAGAGCGGTACAACAAGGTTGTTGATATTTGGTCACATGCAAATGATCAAGTTGCAAAAGTAATGATGGAGGGGCTGGGTGAAGAGGAAATTAAAACTGAGGATGGCAAAACCGTCAAGCAAAAATCTTTTAATTCCATTTTTATGATGGCTGAATCAGGTGCAAGGGGTTCGGCGGCCCAAATAAGACAATTGGCGGGTATGAGAGGGCTTATGGCTAAACCTGATGGTTCCATTATCGAAACGCCAATAACAGCAAATTTCAGGGAAGGTTTGGATGTGTTGCAGTATTTTATTTCAACACACGGAGCTCGAAAAGGCTTGGCAGATACGGCATTGAAAACTGCAAACTCTGGATATTTAACTCGCCGGTTAGTTGACGTTGCGCAAGATTTAGTAATAACTGGGGATGATTGTGGTACATTCGATGGGCTGATTATGACGCCCATGATTGAAGGCGGTGATGTGGTTGAGTCTCTTTCAGAGCGCGTGTTAGGTCGGGTGATTGCTGCAGATGTCATGGATACGGCGAACGCGAAGGTTATTGCACCTAGAGGTACTTTGCTTGACGAGAACTGGGTGTCGATTTTGGAGGAGCAAAGTATTGATCAGGTAAAAATTCGATCAATAATAACCTGTGAAAATAGGCATGGAGTATGTGCGGCTTGCTATGGTCGTGACCTTGGGCGTGGGCACATTGTTAATAGTGGGGAGGCCGTTGGAGTTATAGCAGCTCAATCAATTGGAGAGCCAGGCACTCAGTTAACAATGCGGACTTTTCATATTGGCGGTGCCGCATCGCGTTCTGCAGCTATCAGTAATGTCCAGGTGAAGTCAGATGGAACGATTCGACTTAATAATCTTAAAACAGTCGTTAATCGGGAAGGAAACCTCGTCGCTGTTTCCCGCTCTGGCGAGGTTGGAGTGGTAGATGAATATGGTCGTGAGCGTGAAAGATATAAAATCCCATATGGAGCTGTATTGAGTGTCAAAGAAAATGGAAGTGTTAAAGCTGGTGAGGTTGTTGTAAATTGGGATCCACATACACACCCGGTTATTACAGAGGTGGAGGGTGTTGTTAAGTTGATTGACTTCGTTGAAGGTGTGACAGTTCAGGAGCATTCAGATGAAGTAACTGGAATTAGCTCCTTGGTTGTTACTGATCCTAAACAGCGTGGAGGCGTAGGCAAAGAGTTGAGACCAATGGTGAAGCTGGTTGCCGAAAACGGAGACGAGATATATTTACCGGGTACAGAAATTCCTGCCCAGTATTTCTTGCCTGCAGGTGCGATTGTGGGAATAAAAGATGGTAGTCGGGTAACAGTGGGTGATGTACTTGCCAGAATTCCGCAGGAATCAAGTAAAACAAGAGATATTACGGGAGGTTTACCGCGCGTTGCCGATCTGTTTGAGGCGAGAAAAACTAAGGATCCAGCTATTTTGGCGGAGGTGAGTGGAACCGTTTCTTTTGGCAAAGAAACAAAAGGGAAGCAGAGAATTGTCATTACCGATTCTAAAGCTGAGCAGCATGAGGCGCTTGTGCCTAAGTGGCGGCATGTTACGGTTTTTGAAGGCGAGTTTGTTGAAAAAGGAGAAACAATTGTTGAGGGCGAATTAACGCCACATGATATATTGCGTTTGCGTGGAGTTGAAGAATTAACCACCTATTTGGTTAAAGAAATTCAAGATGTTTATCGGTTGCAAGGTGTTAAAATCAATGATAAACATATTGAAGCAATTATCCGGCAGATGTTAAGAAAAGTTGAAATATTGTCTTCGGGCGATTCTAGTTTTACAAAAGGTGAGCAGTTAGAGAAAGCTGCTGTTAAGCAAGAAAATGATCGATTGGAAAAAGAAGGGAAAATCCCTGCCACTTATGAGCCTATCTTATTGGGAATTACAAAGGCTTCTTTGGCGACAGAGTCATTTATTTCTGCAGCTTCATTTCAAGAGACCACGAGAGTTTTGACGGATGCTGCGGTTCGTGGATTATCAGATGGTTTGCATGGATTAAAGGAAAATGTCATTGTGGGGCGGTTGATTCCTGCGGGAACAGGCTTGGCTTTTCATCAGCAAAGAAAAATAGCAAAACAGAATACTAATAAACCCGGTGAAAAAAATACAAAGCCAGCCATTGACCATGAGCAGGTTGAAGAGGCATTAAAACAGGCGTTGAATACTGATTAGCCAGGAAATTACATATCAGGTAAATGTGATATCGATGTTTAATATTAGAGCAAAGGTTAGACCAATAAAAAAATAATGAATTCTGCTTGACTAAGTTGATCGTTGTGACTAAAATGATCGGCTCAGATTAGTTAATGTAATAGTGCGCAGTTCTAATTACCGTCAAGTTGTTGCTTGTCGGTATTTTTATTGGGAGCGCAAAAAATATACTGGAGAAGTTATTCATGGCCACGATAAATCAGTTGGTCCGTAAGCCGCGAGTAAGAAAAGTAGAAAAAAGTAATGTGCCGGCTTTGGAGGCGTGCCCTCAAAGAAGAGGCGTATGTACAAGGGTTTATACGACAACACCAAAAAAACCTAATTCTGCTTTGCGTAAAGTTGCGCGTGTCAGGTTGACAAGTGGTACTGAGGTATCGAGTTATATTGGTGGAGAGGGCCATAATCTTCAAGAGCACTCTGTGGTTCTGATAAGAGGGGGGCGGGTTAAGGATTTGCCTGGTGTGCGCTATCACGTGGTGCGCGGAAGCTTGGATACTTCAGGTGTTGATGGTCGTACGAATGGGCGATCAAAATACGGTACAAAAAGACCAAAAGCATAAATTATAGGTAGATTTAGATGTCAAGAAGAAGAGTTGCGGCAAAAAGAGACATTATTCCTGATCCAAAATTTGGTAGCGAGATGTTAACCAAGTTTATGAATATGCTGATGGTTGGTGGAAAAAAATCAGTAGCTGAAAAGATTATATACAATGCGCTCGATACAATTGAGACTAAGGGCCATTCAGAGCCGTTAGAAGTTCTCACAAAGGCGTTGGATAATGTCCAGCCCCGTGTCGAAGTTAAGTCGAGACGTGTGGGTGGTGCAACCTACCAGGTTCCGGTAGAAGTTAGGCCTTCCAGGAGAATGGCTTTGGCAATGAGATGGATGATTGAGGCCGCAAGAAAGAGAAACGAAAGGGAGATGTCGTCTAAATTGGCAGGCGAATTGTTGGATGCTTTTGAAGGGCGTGGTTCAGCTGCAAAGAAAAAGGAAGACACTCATAGAATGGCTGAGGCAAACAAGGCGTTCTCTCATTATCGCTGGTAAATCAAATAAAGAGTAAGTCGGCTGAAAGGGTGGTTTTGTGGCGCGTATAACCCCGATAGAGCGGTACCGTAATATTGGTATTATGGCGCACATTGATGCAGGTAAGACAACGACCACCGAAAGAATACTTTACTATACTGGTGTGTCTCATAAGATTGGTGAGGTGCATGATGGTGCTGCAACGATGGACTGGATGGCGCAGGAGCAAGAAAGAGGAATTACGATAACATCCGCCGCAACAACCTGTTTTTGGCGGGGGATGGAAAAGCAATTTGCAGAGCATCGTATAAATATTATTGATACGCCAGGCCATGTCGATTTTACAATAGAAGTCGAGCGGTCCTTGCGAGTGCTTGATGGAGCATGCGCAGTATTTTGTGCTGTTGGAGGTGTAGAGCCCCAATCAGAAACGGTGTGGAGGCAGGCAGATAAATATAGAGTGCCAAGGCTGGTATTCGTTAATAAGATGGACAGGCAGGGTGCTGGTTTTATAGCGGTAATTGAACAAATAAAGGATAGGTTGGGTGCGCAGGCAGTTCCAGTGCAATTGCCGATAGGGGCGGAAGAAGCTTTTGTAGGGGTTGTGGATTTAATCAAGATGAAGGCTGTCTACTGGGGAGATGCCAATATGGGGGTGGCCTTTGAGGAAAAGGAAATTCCTTCGGAGTTGTTGACTGAATGCAAAAGTTGGCGAGATCGGATGATCGAGGCTGCTGCTGAGGCTAACGATGAGTTAATGGATAAGTATCTTAATGAAGGTAAGCTGGATAACACTGAGATTAAGCAAGGCCTGAGAATGCGTGCCTTGGCTAATGAGATTGTCCCAGCTTTCTGTGGCTCAGCCTTTAAAAACAAGGGTGTCCAGGCTTTGCTGGATGGGATTATTGATTATATGCCATCTCCACTCGATGTTGATGCTATTACAGGGGTTGTTGATGATGAGGAACAGCAAGTGCGTGAGGCTGATGATGAGGCGCCATTTTCCGCGCTTGCTTTTAAGATAGCCACTGATCCGTTTGTTGGTGTTTTAACCTTTTTTCGAGTGTATTCGGGGATTTTGAAGTCAGGTGATGCTGTTTATAACCCAATCAAGAAAAAAAAGGAACGTATTGGTAGGATTGTCCAAATGCATGCCAATAGTAGAGAAGAGATTAAAGAGGTGCGTGCTGGGGATATTGCGGCAGCAATAGGCTTAAAGTATGCAAATACTGGTGATACCCTGTGTGATATTGAATCGCCAATTATACTAGAAAAAATGGAGTTTCCTGATCCGGTAATTTCTGTTGCGGTTGAGCCTAAAACAAAGGCAGACCAGGAAAAGATGGGGGTCGCATTAGGTAAGTTAGCGCAGGAAGATCCATCGTTCCATGTGCGAACGGACGAAGAGTCAGGGCAGACAATTATTTCTGGGATGGGGGAGCTTCATCTGGAGATTATTATTGATAGGATGAAAAGGGAGTTTAACGTAGAAGCTAATGTTGGCGCTCCTCAGGTTGCATATAGGGAAACAATTTGTAAGAAAGTTGAGCAGGAAGGAAAGTTTATTCGTCAATCAGGTGGTCGTGGGCAGTATGGACATGTTTGGCTGAGAATTGAGCCATTACCGAGAGGTGCGGGCTACAAATTTGTTAATGAAATTGTTGGCGGTTCAGTACCGAAAGAGTATGTTCCGGCGGTTGACAAAGGTGTAAGCGAACAGATGGAGAATGGCGTTTTAGCAGGATATCCGGTGGTTGATGTAAAGGTTGCCTTATTTGATGGCTCATATCATGACGTCGATTCGAATGAAATGGCATTCAAAATTGCTGGTTCGATGTGCTTCAAGGAGGGCGCAAAAAAGGCATCCCCAGTTTTGTTGGAGCCGATAATGAAAGTGGAAGTGGTAACCCCAGAAGAATACATGGGTGACGTTGTGGGAGATGTCAATAGGCGCAGGGGTATTATTCATGGAATGAATGAAACTGCATCAGGAAAAGTTATTGATTGTCAAGTTCCTTTAGCAGAGATGTTTGGGTATGCAACTGATCTAAGGTCTGCTACTCAAGGTCGAGCTACATATAGTATGCAGTTTGAGAAGTATGATGAAGCACCTGCAAATGTCGCAGAAGCGATAATAAAGAAATCTTCTTAAGTTAAAAATTAGAAAATTAAAGGTATAGAGTAATGGCCAAAGAAAAATTTGAACGAACCAAACCCCACGTGAATGTTGGCACGATAGGTCATGTAGACCATGGCAAGAC
>JALXCS010000236.1 GCA_026990815.1 Methylomonas sp.
GTTCAATATAATGACCAACGGCATCAGTATAGCCGCCAGCGTTACAAGGGCGCCTCGCACCAGCTTCTGAGGGTGTTGCACAGTTTGTTCGTTCATCAGCTAATTTAACTCGGTAACATACCGTTCTTTGAGCCGCTGAGGCTAAACCAGCAAATAGGGTTAGAAAAATAATACTTACTACAGAATGATATAAATTGTGTTGTGTTTTCATAATCATCTCTCCAAAACTTCGCTGCGATCAATTACTTTTCGCGTAGTAAATTGAAAAGCTCGTTTGTTTATTAAAACCGGCTTAGTATCTACACGAACATCCAATTTTGGTTCTGAATTAACTGCGTTAGAGGGAATAGCAATCCCAGCTCCTTTTTTATACGCTTGCAATTTGCCTAGTGAATTTTTCTCATAATATGTTGGATCAACACGTTTAGAATATTGCTGAGGAGTCATATATTTAACACTGCCATTGTCCACTTGGTAATATAGCCAGCGATCGTAAACCATTGGCTTGTCATTGTTTTTATATTCTCTAGGCTTGACAGTAACAGTAACCTTCTCACTGTAAATTCCATCGGAGATTTGCTCATTGGAATCATCGTCTGTTTGTATCATAAAAATTTCTTTATGACCATCACCCTCAATTGAAAACATTTTTATGCTTTGAGGTTGAGCTTGAATTACCCTTCCTTTATGAAATTGCTGGCGCTTTATAGAATAATCAGAAATTTTTTCATGATTTATAGTGACATAGGCATCACTTTGTTTTACCGAAATTTCCACAGGAAGTGTTTCCCCTAACGCGTAAACTCTTTCTGATTGAAAAAATATCAGGATTAATATCACAAAGATTGAGGCAAGATTGCATTCGCTAGGAAAATTTTCCTTGATTTGGTTTTGCTTAAAATGAAAGAGAGAAAAGTTCCTCGTTTCAATCATTATATTTTCATTTATTCGGACTTGATACATGGCGTTATCTCCAAAAAAATTAAGATTTAAGACCAATAAACATTTATTGATTTAAACCTGAAAAACTATTGCCTCTGTGTACTTTATTCTTCTGTCATAGCCCGAGAAGTGCACTACCCAGAAGCAAAATTGATGCAGCACACTTATATTGTTTGAAAGCTGCTGTGTATAACTTTTCCTTACACTGGGGACAATTTAATGATTTTCGCAAAATTATTCAGCGAACTATTACAATAAGAAATGTTAATAGTTACGTTGAAATTACAATAAACATTATAAATTAGTAACTTGAGGATCTATGAGATATGGAAATAATCGCTAATCAAAATTGGCGAACAGTTTTGTCTTAGAAAATTATAGATTTATCGTCGGTGGAGTTTTTACATTCGACTGTCATCAGTATCAATGGGTTACGATAGGGATTTAATTTTTTTGTTGTTCTAAGGGGGCATCGCTTCTGGTTTGAAGAAATTTATTTTTTTCATATGCTGATGAGGTAAATATTTTTATTCCATACTGTATTGGAGAATGTTGAAATATGTGTGGTTACCAATCGTCAAAGAAATAGCACAAAAAATCATTTTTTGAATTTTAGGCTATAGTTCATAAATAGCGTTAAAAATGTCTTTTCAATGCCTAATCTTTTTAAAATATTATTGATCTGCTTATGCTTTTTCTCAAAGATGACTGAGACGCGAGCATCAGATGGTCAAAAAAATGGCGCACAGGAAATTCGGGTATTAATCGATGTTTCAGGCAGTATGAAACAGAATGATCCAAAAAATCTACGGATTCCTGCCATTAAATTACTTATTAATTTATTGCCAGACGGCACCAAGGCTGGATTCTGGATGTTTGCGGAGCATCCAAAAGTTATTATATCTCCTCAAATTGTGTCGAAACCATGGAAACAACAGGTTTTAAATGAAATCAAGAAAATTCATTCCCGAGGCCAATTAACCGATATTGAAAAGGCTTTGCAGGCTGCAACCCAAGATTGGAATAAAATAAAAAATATTCAAAATCGTCATCTGATTTTATTGACAGACGGCATGGTTGATGTATCACGGGACTTTATGGAAAGTGCAGACTCCAGAGAACGAATTATCGATTCAATCATACCCAAATTACAACAGCAGGGAATCAAGATACATACTATTGCGCTTTCTGAAAATGCTGATAAGGGACTTATGAAGCGGTTGGCATTAGCAACGGGAGGGTGGAGTGAAATTATTGATTCTGCTGAGCAATTGCAACGGGTGTTCCTGAAATTATTTAATAAAGCAGTCCCACTAGATACTCTGCCTATTTCTGGAAACAAATTTATGATTGATAGCCGAATTAAAGAGTTTTCGGTATTGATTTTTAGAAGATCAGGTGCAGCAGATACTCGAATTATAACCCCTGATGAGCAGGAGCTGAGTCAAATTAATACTCCTGATAATGTTAATTGGTTGCATGAAAAAAATTATGATCTGGTGACTGTGCAAAAGCCCGAGCCAGGACAGTGGCGAATTGTTGCAGAAACTGATCCGGATAATCAGATTATGATTGTTACGGATTTAAAATTGCAAATGAATGATATTCCAAATTCAGTCGGCAAAGATGAAGCGTTAGACATTGAAGTCTTTTTGACTGACCGGGATCAGCTAATAACACGCCAAAACTTTCTGAAAATGCTTGATATCAAGTTACAGCAAAAAATGGTGAATGGACAGACCAGGAAGTGGCCGCTAATGCCAAATCAGAAAAAACCAGGATTTTTTAGTCATCGCATAACTGAAACCCTGATTTCAGGAAAGCACGAATTGATAATAAAAGTGGATGGTAAAACCTTTAAAAGAGAAATAAAACGTTCTATTGAAGTCATTGATTCACCAATCCGGGTGATAACTAAAGTTGATAAAAAAAACCGTAAAGTAACCCTGCAACTTATTCCTGATAAAAACCTGCTTGATACTTCTTTTATGAGTGTACAAGCTTTTATTACTGAACCTCCGAAACAGGAAAGAACAGTCGATCTCCAAGAGAAACAAGGACAGTGGTTGCTTGAATTAAATGGTCCGAAACACGGTAAGCGTCTTCTGGTTAATTTTTCGGTGACGGTAAAAACCCGTAAAGGTAATCCTGTCATGCCTGATATCAAGCCAATTTTTATTAATTCATCCCTTTTTGAAGATAACAGTAAAAAGCTTAACGACCCCCAAGTGAAACCGGATACCCCCGTTGAAGATAAAGTAAAAACAGAAATAGAAAGTGGAGATGACGAAGATTCAGAGAGTAAAGATGTTGATCAGGAGGCAACAGATTGGTTGATGATTAGTCTTATGGTTGCAGGAGGCAATTTTATTCTGATTGTATTTGGTTTTCTCATTTATCGCTGGCAGAAAAAAACCACTTTAAAGCAGCAAGAACAATTATTGGAAAGACTGGAATGATTGAATTAAGCCCTGTTATTGTCATTATTTTACTTGAATCATTGTTGATTTTAATATTACTGGCATTAATTATTCCGTTTCAGTCGATCAGGAAAAACAGTGTCACTCAAAATGCTGCGCAGATTTTAGTCAAAAAACTGAAAAAAAATAAAACCAGCAAAGGTGATCAGTTAAACAAAATTTTGACAGATGCTACGCATTTGCAAGAACAACAAAGAAATGATTTTCTGGAAGCAGTAGCCATCCATGAAAAAAATTTTTATCAGTATGTCTTACGCATGTTTTTTAATCGCGATACAGAGTTACTGAAAAAAATTGACCAACAAGTTCAGAATATCTCTGAGCCTTATCACAAGCTAATCAGTAATATTGCACCAGTAATTGATGAAGATGCTATAACCAAGGCGCAACAAGAAATAAACCGGCTGAAAACTGAGCTTGACGGACAATTACAACAAATGGAGACAGCCATGCGAACCATGAACGAACTCAGTGTTGAATATACCCAGATTTTTTCAGGTAGACGGACTGAGCTGGAATTACAAAACAGCAGTAAAAAAATGCTGGCGCTTTTTCATGAAAGTATGCAACAGATAAAAAAACAAGTCAGGTGAAAATATCATGATGCTCATCATTCTAATAAATTTAGTGATTGTTCTGGTTTTGCTGTTAGGATTTGTGCTGTTTCTTAACCGACGAGAAAAGCAACGTAAAAACTCTGAAATAGAGCGGTTGTTAGTAGAGCTGGAAGAAAATGAAACAATCAGGCAAAAACAAATAGTCAATATTTTGACTACTCAAATGGGTGTTTCAGAACAAATGGTATTGGAAAAGGTAGAAAATTTTGTCACGGTTGAAAAAAGATTTATCCATAAATTTCTGGAAATTGCAATGGATCAGCAGCCTGTCGCTAATTTTTATCAATACTGTTGTGAATGCCTAGATGAATATATGCAGCTAATTGCCGATAATTTACCTGAGCCTACTGCTGCACATAAAGAGGTAGTTGAAAAGCAAGCTATTCCAGAGCTACAAAACAACACCAGTTCAGAACAATCAAGCAAGCTAGAAGACAGTCAGGTTGTAACTCCTGACCAAGACCCTGAGGAAATTAGCAAGACGAATAGGGAATCAGCACCAGAGGTTGATGATTCATTCGAAAAAAGTGCGGAAAACCAGGTTGAAGATGATGAATTATCAGAAGAACCGGATTGGGGGGATGCTTTTGCTGAGGCCGGGGTGAAGATGGAAGATAACAATAAAGAGGAGGAAAATTAAAATATGACTGCATATATACCTTCCACGCTCAAGAATATCCATTTTC
>JALXCS010000237.1:0-528 GCA_026990815.1 Methylomonas sp.
AAAATATAAAAATCAGTATAATTTTTGAAAATAAAGCCATAAGGTTTTTTAATAGTTATTAAGTTGTAATTAACGGCTGTGATTCAATTAATCGCTCTTGTTCTTTTACTTGACAGAAAAATTCTCGCCCTTTTTATTCGTAATTTGAAAAAATTCTGTTGACTTTACAGGTTTTATTTTCAATTTTTAATCCACTATTTTATATTTCTCACGCGATTCATTAACACGGGTACGTAATTCTTTGCCCGGTTTAAAATGAGGAACATATTTTGATGAAAGCGCGACTGAATCCCCTGTCTTAGGATTTCGCCCCATCCGTGGTGGACGATAATGCAATGAAAAACTACCAAAACCTCTCACTTCAATGCGTTCTCCAGTAGCTAAAGCATTGCTCATTTGCTCGAGAATACATTTAACAGCCAGTTCTACATCTTTTAATTCCAAATGGGGTTGTTTTTTTGCAAGTTCTTCTATTAATTCAGATTTTGTCACTTTTAATCCTACACTCAAGCAAGGGGGTTGAGTTTT
>JALXCS010000237.1:538-4720 GCA_026990815.1 Methylomonas sp.
ATAGAGAACTATAAATATGCCCAGAATTTCAAAATACTATTTTTCTATTTGTTTAAAAATATCACCCAAAGTAGGCGTGGTTGCCTGGGCAGAAAAATCTTTAATAGCAGCAACTTCATCATCTCTTTCCATTGCTTTGATAGAAAGGGAAATCGCTTTATTCTTTTTATCCACACCAGTGAATTTGGCGGTTACCTCATCACCTTCTTTCAAATGTGTACGTGCATCTTCAACTCGATCCCTTTGAATTTCAGAAGCTCTTAGATAACCTTCAACATTGTCAGCCAAAGTGACAACCGCGCCCTTCGCGTCTACTTCTTTAACAACACCTTTCACTATACTGCCTTTTTCATGGACAGCAAGGTAATTTTGGAAAGGATCCTGTTCTAATTGCTTAATACCCAACGAAATACGTTCGCGCTCGGCATCAACAGCAAGGATTACAGTTTCAACCTCATCACCTTTTTTATAATCCCGAATTAAAGCCTCACCGGTATCATTCCAGGAAATATCAGACATATGTACCAAACCATCGATTCCGCCTTCCAGGCCAATAAAGATACCAAAATCTGTGATTGATTTAATGTTCCCCTTGATTTTATCACCCTTATTATGTGTCGCAGCAAATTCATCCCATGGATTCGGCTTGCATTGCTTCATGCCCAGAGAAATTCGACGGCGTTCTTCATCGATTTCCAGAATCATCACTTCAACTTCGTCACCTAATTGAACGATCTTTGAAGGATTGGCATTCTTGTTAGTCCAATCCATTTCAGAGACATGGACAAGCCCTTCAACACCTTCTTCAATTTCAACAAAGCAACCATAATCAGTAAGGTTGTTAACTTTACCAAAAACACGAGTGCCAGCCGGATAACGTCTAGCAATATTTTGCCACGGATCTTCGGCCATTTGCTTCATGCCCAACGAAACACGGTTTTTTTCTTTTTCGTATTTCAATACCTTGACCTGAATTTCCTGGCCAATTTCAACACATTCTGATGGGTGTCTGACTCGACGCCATGCCATATCAGTGATATGCAATAATCCGTCAATTCCGCCTAAATCAATAAATGCGCCATAATCTGTCAGATTTTTCACAATGCCTGTAACAACAGCACCATCTGACAGGGTTTCAAGCAAGGCCTCTCTTTCTGCGCTGTATTCTTTTTCAACCACGGCACGGCGAGACAACACAACATTATTCCGTTTTTGATCGATTTTGATAACTTTGAATTCCAAGTCACGTCCTTCCAGGAAACTGGTATCCCTGATTGGGCGGACATCAACCAAAGAGCCTGGCAAGAATGCGCGTAAAGCACCTATTGCAACAGTAAAACCACCTCTAACTTTACCATTGATTCGGCCAACGACGATTTCATCATTTTCAAAAGCTTTTTCAAGCTCTGCCCAGGCTTTATTTTTCTTCGCTTTATCACGGGAAAGAAGTGTCGACCCAAGCCCATCTTCAAACATATCCAGGGCAACTTCAACCTCATCGCCTATTTCGACTTCCAGTTCGCCATCCGCATTTAAAAACTGCCATTTCGGAATAACGCCTTCTGACTTCGATTGTGTGCTAACAATGACCATATCGTTTTCAATATCGATTACAGTCCCCGTTAACATTGCACCAGGCCGCATCTCTGTTTTGGCCAAACTTTCTTCAAATAATTCTGCAAAGCTTTCGCTCATTTTCTCTTTCCCGTGCCTACTTTAATGCAAGCAAGCTTATCTATTTCAAAGTTAAAATTTGCTTAAACACGCGATAAAAATATCAACATGCTCAAAACACCCAAAAAATCAATCTATAAAATCAAGGACTTCAGCAATTACCGCTGCTATACTTTTCTCTGATGTATCAATGTAATGCGCATCAGTTGCCATTTTCAACGGAGCAACACTGCGTTCACTGTCACGCTGGTCACGCTCTTCAATATCCTGAATTATTCGTGTAAGGTTAGCATCAATCCCTTTTTCAATCAACTGTTTATATCTTCTTTTTGCTCGTGTGACAGCACCTGCCGATAAAAAAACTTTATAGGGCGCATCTAAAAACACAACCGTCCCCATATCTCGCCCATCGGCAACCAACCCGGGCTGCTGTTGAAAATCACGTTGTTTTTGCAATAACACTTTTCTGACTTCTGGCAAAGCCGCAATTTTTGATGCGACCGAACCAGTTTTTTCACTGATCAAATGGGATGAAATATCTTCTCCGTCAAGTAAAACTGTTAATTCTTCATTACATTCAAAAGCCAACTGCATCTGTTTTGCAATATTTGTAATTTCGATTACATCATCCAGACTAGTCCGCTGATTTGAAACTGCAATTGCCAAGGCACGATAAATAGCACCGCTATCCAGATAATTCCAACCCAGCTTTTTTGCCACTGCCCGACTGACAGTACCTTTCCCCGCCCCACTTGGCCCATCAATTGTTAAAACAGGAATACTCATGAAACCTCTTTGCTTTCAATATCCAAGCCCAATTTTTCAGATAGTTGTACAAATGGCGGAAAAGAAGTATTGACATTGGAGCAATCCTGAATAGTAATAACCGCATCAGCGCATAACCCAGCTATTGCAAATGCCATTGCTATCCGATGATCGCCATGCGATATGACTTCACCACCTCCTATTTTTCCGCCTTGAATTATCATCCCGCCCTTAGTTGGGCTGGCATCGATACCCAGTATCTGTAAGCCATCTGCCATCACCTGTATCCGATCACATTCTTTAACCCGAAGTTCCTCGGCATCTGTCAAAACAGTTTTCCCTTCGGCACAGGCTGCCGCAACAAACAGAACCGGAAATTCATCAATCGCTAAAGGAACTAATTCAGGTGGAATAGCTATGCCTTTCAATTGGCTGGAGCGAACCCTGATATCTGCAACCGGCTCTCCACCTACAATACTCTGATTAAAAATTTCAATGTCTGCCCCCATTAATTTCAGTATATCGATAATTCCGGTCCTTGTCGGATTGATACCAACATGCTTGAGCAGAACTTCAGAATTTTCAGCAATACTTGCCCCAACTAAAAAAAATGCTGCCGAAGAAATATCACTTGGCACATCAATATCGCAGCCTTTGAGAGAGCCTCCGCCATTGACAGTTATCTTTTTTCCTTCGCGTTTTACCGAATAACCAAAACCGGCAAGCATTCTTTCGGTATGATCTCGAGTTGGCGCCGGCTCAGTCACCGAGGTTTTGCCATCAGCATACAAACCCGCCAATAAAACACATGATTTAACCTGAGCGCTGGCCATTGGCATTAAATAATCAATACCATGCAAAGATTGGCCGCCTTTAATATGCAAAGGAGCGGTGCCATTCTCTGTGGTTTCAATCCTGGTACCCATTTCTGCCAACGGCTGGGTGACTCTTTTCATTGGCCTTTTTGATAATGATTCATCCCCTGTCAGGGTTGTATCGAAACTTTGACCCGCCAGAAGGCCAGACAATAAACGCATGGAAGTTCCTGAATTACCAAGATATAAAGGTTTGGCTGGTGCTTTTAGGCCGTACAGACCAACGCCCTGAATGATCAATTCACCATTACTTGGACCTTCGATATATACACCCATATCGCGAAACGCTTGCAAGGTTGCCAAAGCATCCTCTGCTTCCAAAAATCCTTTGACATGAGTCACTCCATTTGCCAACGAACCCAGCATTACCGAGCGATGAGAAATAGATTTATCACCTGGAACCCTGATCTCTCCCTGCAAATTGCCGCCAGGCTGGACTATAAAATTAATTAATTTAGACATTATTACTGTTCAAAAAGATTAAGAAATCGCTGTCTTGCTTTCCGCGCATTATCAAAAGTGTCGAAGAGCATTTGACTTTCATTGTTTTCCAGCATTTTAGCGACTTTTTCCAGTTCGTCTTGTAACTGCCGGATTAATTGAGTTATTTCATTTTTATTGGCTAGGCAAATATCCCGCCACATTGAGGGATCGCTAGAAGCAATCCGGGTAAAATCTTTAAAACCACCTGCTGCAAATTTAAAAATTTCGTTTTTTTCATCCTTTTTCCCTAACAAGTCCACTAGGGAAAAAGCCAGAATATGTGGTAAATGACTGGTAGCTGCAAGGACATGGTCATGATGCTCCGTATCCATAACTGAAACCAATGCACCCAATTTTTCCCAAAATTGCTGCATTAATATTACTG
>JALXCS010000238.1 GCA_026990815.1 Methylomonas sp.
TCCTTAATGGCTTGTTCGAAATTAAATGTGTGTGTCATCAATCTTCCTCTTTGTTATTTCTTCATTTTATGAAAATGACACAGATTTTTGAACACTACCATCGACTTGTCATTGTTTAAACAGCGTTTTTTCTCATCGGACCCGGATGCAGACCTTGATGGAAATGGCGTAGTCAATTCAATTGACTTTAGTATCTTTAAAACCTTGCTACTTAGCCCACCAGGACCGAGTGGATTAGTGAATTAATCCATCTAATCAGCGCCCACGTTCAGTTGTTGCTGAACGTGGGTTTTTTAAATTGACAAGCACATTTGACAACCTTCCTTGTTTTATAGGCTATTTTTTAGAGCCTTTACTGCCTTGATGCGCAGCTCTCGAATCGCTTGACCAATCTCCGGTCCTGGTAAATTTCTTTGCATAATTTCTGAACTGTCAATATTTGCAGCGGCTTGTTGTGCAGCAAGTACAAAATCTGCTTGCGGATAAGGATTTTTTTCCAGCCCGGCTCTGCCTTTGGCATCGGCTTCACTGGCCAGCACAAAATTTTGCAGATCATGGTTGGCTTTAAAAGCCCCTAGAGCCATTAACATATCGACAATCGTGCCTGGTCTTAGCTCAAAAATCCGATGGCAATGGGTATGATATTCCATTACCTTTGCGGCAAGGCGTGAATAGTGATTCGGTACCCGCAAACGTGCGCATAATTTTTTTAGAATGGGTAGGCCTGCTTTTTCATGCCCCCGGTGACTGGGCCATTTTTCTTTTGGAGTAACGCCCTTGCCAAGGTCATGGGTGAGCGTGGCAAATCTGACAACCGGATCTGGAGATAGTAAAACCGCTTGATCTAATGCAAGCATACAATGAACGCCGGTATCAATTTCCGGATGATATTTTGCTGGCTGAGGAACGCCAAATAATTGTTGGATTTCCGGAAAAATAACTGCTAGCGCACCACATTCTTTAAGGGCAGAAAAGTAAGCAGAGGGTGTTTGCTCGGAAAGTGCTTTTTTTGTTTCAGCCCACACTCTTTCTGACACCAGACTATTGATTTCTCCGTTATTGACCATTTTCTGCATAAGTTCCAATGTTTCCTGGGCAATGCTGAATCCTAAATGGGCGTATCGGGCTAAAAATCGCGCAACCCGTAACACTCTGACTGGGTCTTCACTGAATGCCGGTGATATGTGGCGAAGTTTTTTCGCTTGCAGGTCTTGTTGACCATGATAAGGGTCTATCAGTTGGCCGTCTGGGGTCATGGCCATGGCATTGATGGTTAGATCGCGTCGAATTAAATCTTCTTCCAAAGTTATTTTAGGGTCCGCATGAACGGCAAAACCTTTATAACCAGGAGCAGTTTTTCTTTCAGTTCTGGCCAAGGCATATTCATCATGAGTTTCAGGATGAAGGAAAACTGGAAAATCCTTGCCCACAGCCTTGAAGCCTTTTGCCAGCATTTGTTCTGGAGTTGCGCCAACAACGACCCAATCCCGTTCTTTGACGGGGAAATTTAAGAGTTGGTCTCTAACTGCGCCGCCGACCAGATAGGTTTTCATAGGAAATTACAACAACATATATGAGTGAATATTGATAGTATAACCGCGACTAAAAGGTTTTTCGATGCTTGAAATTTTTCTTTATTGTTTATCATTTGGTGGCCTTGCGGGTTTAGTGGCCGGGTTGTTCGGTATTGGCGGCGGTATCATTTTGGTGCCTTTTTTTCTCTGGTTATTCAGCTCCAGAGGATTTCCGCAGGATGCTGTGATGCATATTGCTGTTGCGACATCACTGGCGACTATTATTATCACTTCAATTGCTTCGGTATTTGCTCACCATCGTTTGGGTGCGGTTTTGTGGGATGTTGTTTATAAACTGGCTCCTGGGGTTTTTATCGGTGCTGTAACCGGTGCGGCAGTGGCCGACAAATTGCCGACCGAGACACTTCGTTTGATTTTTGCGAGTTATCTATTGATTGTATCGATGGAAATGGCAATGCAATGGCGGCCAAAAACAATCCAGAAAAAAGTGTCGTCGCCAACTTTACGAATTTCGGGTATTGTGATCGGCGCCTTGTCCTCGATATTGGGAATTGGAGGCGGAACCCTAACTGTACCACTTTTGAGTAGATATAATTATCCAATGCGAAATACAGTCGCTATTTCTAGTGCTTGTGGTTTACCGATAGCCATTTCGGGGTCAATTAGTTTTGCGTTATTGGGTTATGGTAAGACTGGATTGCCCGAAGGCAGTATTGGCTATGTTGACTGGCCTGCTTTTTTAGGAATTGTTTTGACCAGTATTTTGTTTGCGCCTGTGGGAGCAAAGTTGGCGCACAAGTTACCTACCAGAAGTTTGAAAAGGTTTTTCGCATTGTTATTGTTTCTGGTTGCGGTGAAAATGCTGTGGTGAGGGGAAGTGGAAAAATAATCTTCTGTTCAGCCTGATCTGGTGTTAAAACTACAGTGCTTAGAAGACATAATTGGAGGAAAAATGTGGTTTAGAGTGTTTGTTGGAGTTGTTATCACACTCAAAATTGCCGTGTATTGGTATTTTGTAAGGCACGGTCAATTTGTTGATAATGACTCTGCGTTATATATCAGGCTTGCGGAAAACTTGTTGAATCAGCAGGCTTTTTCAGAATCATCGGTTGCCCCATTTGATGCGCATGTCTTTAGAACACCCGGCTATCCTGCATTTTTGGCGTTATTATCGTTCCTTGGTATGGAGGGAAACTACTGGGCAGTTTTTTGGCAGGAAATTATCTATGGATTTTGTGTTTTCCTGTTCTACCATTATGGCAAATTACTATTTGATAGAAATATCGTGATTGCCGGAGTCATTTTTCTGTTATTAGAACCAGGCAGTTGGGTTTACCCCAAGTTAATCATGACAGAAGTTTTGTTTTTGCCGTTTTTCTTTGCTGGTATTTTTCTGATCGGGACTTATCTTCGTAGAGTAAAATGGTCCTATCTTGCAATGGCCGGCGTTTTATTGGGCTTGGGTGCATTAATTAAGCCGGCAGTTTTATTTTTGCCATTAGTTATTGCTGTAATTCTGGCAGGGTTTGACTTAAAAAATCAAAATCGATGGCTGCATGCGGGTGTTTTTGTATTAGCATTTGTTATCACGCTTTCTCCCTGGTTAATTCGAAATTACCAGCATTATCACAAGGTTTTTATGTCGAGCGCCCAAGGCAATATTCTGGCCAAATATCATGTGCCGATTATTTGGGATGTCGCAGGTGTCATACCTCGAGAACAAGGCAATATATTGGCTATCAACAAGATCAATCAACTAGTAGAACAGCGATCGAATAAACTTGGTCGACCATTGACTGCCGTGGAAATTGACGAACTGGAACAAAAATTTGCTGTTTCAGAATTAAGAAAATACCCGTTGCTTTATTTTAGACAATGGATTTTTGGCAGTATTAAAACCATGGTTGGACCTTTTATTACTCAGTTGTATGATTCGTTTGGAATTCGTTCTGAACGACCACATTTTTATGAAGTAATCAGGCAATCCAATAGTTTTGCCGACGGCGTTGTCAATTATTTCATTCATCTGGATTTTGTATTTTTGCTTAATGCCCTGGCAACCATAATGATGGCCGGATTTGCGTTACTGGGTGTGTTTTTTATTATTAATCAAAAGGATTGCTTTTTGTGGATACTGATGCTGACAAATTTTTACTTCATTTTTTTGCCGGGCCCGGAAGGTTATCCCAGATTCCGTTTTCCGGTCAGCCTGTTTTGGTTTATTCAGGCTTATTATGGATTTCGCTGGCTTAGAGAAAAGCTTCGTCGAAATCAAATAATTGTCACTCCAGTTGATTAATGATGCGATTCAGTCATCTTGTTCTGTTACTGGTTCTATTCAGAATTGGATTGCTGGCTTATTTTGTATTTACCGAAGGAAAATACCTCTATCCCGATTCGCCAATGTATCTTGAGTTGGCGGAAAATCTGGTTAAACATCATGTTTTCTCGATGTCACGGTTTGAGCCTTTTTTGCCCCATGTATTTAGGACGCCTGGTTACCCTGGATTTTTGGCGTTTTTTAAGTTTTTAGGACTGCAGAATCCTTATTTTATAGTGTTGGTTCAGGAGTTTATTTATGCTGCAACCATTATCATTTTTTATTTTTTAAGCCAAGGTCTTTTTGACAGAAATATTATTAGAGGCGGTTTGATTTTTTTGCTATTGGAACCGGGGGGACTTGCATACCCCAAACTTTTGTTATCAGAAGTTTTATTTTTTCCGACTTTGGTAATCAGCGTGTTGCTAATTGGCCAGTATTTGCGAAAAAACCGGCTCCGGTATTTAGTCGTTGCCGGTTTGGTAATGGGAATAGGTGCGTTGATTCGACCCGGTATGATGTATCTGCCGCTGGTGTTAGCTATAACAATGATTCTCTTTAATATCAGAAACCTGAAAAGATGGTTGGATGCCGCTGTTTTGATTTTAATTTTTGTGTTAGTTATTTCTCCCTGGCTGACCAGAAATTATCACTGCTTTGGCAAGATTTTTATGTCTGGAATTCAGGGCTACACGCTTGCAAATTATCACGTTCCAATGGTTTGGGAATTGTTCAAGGGGATGCCACAGGAACAATCCCAGGCTATTATTCAAAGCAAGGTCAATGTTGAAAAACAAAAACTGGAACAGGTATCGGGGCCATTGTCCGCTGCTGATATTTTTTTGCTGCAACAAAAAATTGCAGTTAACGAATTGGCAAAGACACCGCTTGCTTATGGCGCTGCCTGGTTGTTTGGCATGTTAAAAACTATGAATGGGCCGAATATTATTGAGCTGTATGATATATTTGGCGTTAACCCGGATCGGGCCAGACTATTCCAGATAATTTCTGAGCAAGGTTGGACAGGTATTTTTTATTATTTGATTAATACCGACTTCCTATTTTTACTCAACAGCATTCTGACTGTTTTAATGACCGGTTTTGCTTTGCTGGGAGCATTCAATATTTTAAAGTCAAAAGACGCTTTTTTGTGGGTAATGATGCTAAGCAATTTTTATTTTATTGTATCTGCCGGTCCAATGGGTGAGGCAAGATTTCGTTTTCCGGTTGGTTTATATTGGTTTATTCAGGCTTACCTGGGCTGGCGTTTTTTCATAACGGTAGTAAATCACTGGCGGCAAACCCTCTTTTTAAAAGCTGAAACAGTCAAATGAGATTCAGCATACTGGTTACTTTTCTGGTTGTTGCAAGGATCTCCGCATTTCTTTATTTTGTCATGATTGAAGGTCAGTACATGACTTTTGATTCCCAATCGTATCTGACATTGGCAAAAAACCTAGTCGAACATGGAGTTTTTTCTTCAGATTCTATAGCTCCATTTTCTGCACATGTTTGGCGTACTCCGGGTTATCCGTTTTTTCTGGCTTTTATTGATCTGCTCGGCTTGAAAAATCTGTATTGGGTGGTTTTCCTTCAAGAGCTGGTTTACGGGGGCTTTGTCTATATTTATTATCGTTATGGGCAACTACTTTTTGGGGTAAAAATTGCCAGAATTGGTTTGGTTTTTTTGTTGATTGAGCCAGGTGGACTGGCTTTTCCCAAGCTGATTATGACAGAAACGCTGTTTATGCCGTTTTTGTTAGGTGGTGTATTTGCAGTTGGTTATTATCTGAAACATAAGCATTGGAAATACCTGATGATTGCAGGTGTATTAATGGGAATTGGCGCTTTGATACGTCCTGCAATTTTATATTTGCCCATTGTGGTTGCCGGCGTTTTAATCGTATGTAATTTTTTTAACCGCAAACGATGGTTGCATGTCGGGGTATTTTTCTTTGCTTTTGTCATTGCTATCTCTCCATGGCTGATTAGAAACTATGTTCATTATCAGAAAATCTATTTTTCAGGGCAGTCTTCTTTTGGACTAGCGTATTTTCATGTGCCGATGATTCTGGAATCGGAAAAGAATTTGCCTTTTGAAGAAGGCTGGAAGTATGTCGCCCAACGAGTTCGGGTAAAATCCAAACAACTGGCCCAAGCCCAAGGAAAGCCGGTTTCACCATTGCAAGTTCATGAAATTGAGAAACAAGTTGCCTTGGAAGAATTGGCGAAATATCCACAAACTTATGCTAAGCGTTGGCTAATAGGCATGTTGAAGTGCATGACTTCACCTTTAATTATTGAATTATATGATGATTTTAAAATCAGTCGGGATCAACGCCTACATTTGATGGAAGAAATCTCTAAGGCGGATAACCCTTTAGCTGGCATTTTCAACTATCTGTTAAAACAAGACCGGCTATATTTACTGGATGTTATTTTCAGTCTTTTCTTGGCTGCATTTGCGCTGATTGGAGCGGTGAATATTTCGTTAAGAAAGAATTGTTTTTTATGGATTGTGATGCTAACAACTTTTTATTTTATCAGCATTCCAGGGCCATTTGGGCATGGCAGGTTCCGGGAACCTGTTGAGGTTTTCTGGTTTGTTCTAGCGCTGATCGGGTTTTTTTGGGTCAAAACGAAAATGGAAAGGCTATTTCAAAAGTAGTCGGTTTTTCAAGTCAAATATCAATTTGATACGAGTCTCTCCGAGTGTTTTAGATTCACATAAACTGGGTTTATTTTTGATAACGCGACTGTCGTAAAGCAATACGCATTGCTGTTCGCCCCAGTTTTGTTCTAGCTTGTATTGCATTTGAATCCGTCTGGTTTGCAAGTACAGCGCTTGACCAGTTTTGTTTTTCTTCGATATATTCCGGAATTCCCCAATCTCGTAAAAGCTGATCAAATCGTTTGAACCGAGCAGAATCAAATGTAATAGCTTGCCCTTGTTGGTTTGTCAGAGGATTTGCAGGATGAAGTTTCACGCAGGGTATCAAGGATTTTGGTATAGGAATGTTAGCGGCGTGAGTTCTGTTTTGTTTGATCAGTTTAGGCAGTAAATGGGTGTGCGGCCCTTCGGGTGTTTTGTCTATACCGATTTGCTGATAAACTTCAATCCGTCCCAATCTGGAAATGACCACTCTGGTGGGACTGGCTTGAATAATTGCTTCTCTGACTGCAGAAGAAAGTTGTAGAAAGGCTTTTCCTGTTGCAGTTCGTAATAGAGTAATCAGTTGTTGATCCCGGGTTCTAATACAAAAATCAATATTAATTGCACCAATGCCCATATCAAACAGAATATCTTGTTGGTCTTCTGTTCGTATGGCAACATGGTCTGGACCCAGTTCGGTTAGTACTTTTCTTTGATTTTGTAATGCCAGTTTTTCTGGCAAACAAAAAGCAACTCCCTGATGCCATCGCTTAGGATTTGCACTGACGGTTTCATAGGCAATCGCTTGGGTTTTTTCTGGAATTGTAAGCCGAATTCCACCAAGATTGGTTTGTAGTGTCAGCTGCTCAATTTGATTAATCAGCACGGAATCGTTTGAATGACGATGGAATTCTGCAATGGCTCCGAATGATCCAGTACTGAAACTGTGTTCGGGAGACTGTAAATGCTCTTGCAATACGGAAATGATTTTATTGGGATCGGACATTTTTTACTCCTGATTTGGGTGGGCAACTGAGGTGGGAATGATAAAAGGCAAGCCTTGCATTTTTCCAATATGCGCCTGGATATTGAAACTGAGGGCAAGATTTTTTGTTGTCAGAACTTTTTCTGGAATTCCTTCTGCAAGCACCTGCTGATCGTACAATAAAACCAGGCGATCACAATATCGGGCTGCCAGGGTTAAATCATGAATGACTGTCACGATTCCCATACCGGAGGAAGACAGTTGTTGAAAACGTTCCATCACTTCCAGTTGATGGCCTGGGTCAAGTCCAGCGACAGGCTCATCAGCCAAAAGAATTTTAGGTTCTACAGCCAAAGCACGAGCAAGCATAACGCGGGCTTTTTCGCCACCTGATAAATGATCAACAGGCCGGTCTTTGAATTGCAGAGCATCACAGGCTTTTAATGCTTGGCAAACAATTTCTTTATCGTGGTTGCTTGGAGTCTGCCAGGGATTCTGATGTGGCAGGCGGCCCAGCATCACAAGTGATTCGACAGTAATAGACCAGTGACTTTCATTTCCTTGAGGTAAATAGGCCAGTATTTTGGCAAGTTGCTGACGTGGAATTGAAGCTAAAGGAGTTCCCAAAGCAGTAATTTTCCCCTGTTGCGCAGGCAACAGTCCACAAAGGGTTTTGAGCAGCGTAGTTTTTCCAGAACCATTAGGGCCAATTAACGCAACCAATTCTCCTGCTTGTAAATGGAAATGAATACCTTCAAGGATGGTTTTTTGGTCCAACTGAACCGAAAGATTTTTTGCTTCAAGTAATGTCATGACATCGTGTTCCGTTTCGTTTTGACAATCAGAAACAGAAAAAATGGGGCTCCGATCAAAGAGGTTAACACTCCTAGCTTTAGTTCGGTCCCGGTAGTTAACAGCCGTACTGCAATGTCGGCCGTCAATAATAAAATAGCGCCACCCAAGCCGCTGGCCAGCAATAAAGCGCTGGGTTTGTGTCCCACCCATCGACGCAAAAGATGGGGTACAACCAAACCGACAAAGCCGATACTGCCAGAAACAGACGTTGCCGCGCCTACTGACAAGGCGACACCAATGATCATCAAATGCCGAATATGCTTCAGGTTAAATCCCAGTGTTTGTGCGGCATCTTCTCCTAAAGTTAAAGCATCCAAGGACCTGCCCAATTTAAAAAGCAAAGCCCAGCCAATAATCATAAATGGCATGACCAACCAGACATGCTCAAAACTTCGATCGGCAAGCGAGCCCATTAACCAGAACATAATTTCCAATGAAACAAACGGATTTGGCGCCATATTCAACGCTAGCGAAGTCAATGCTGAGGCAAAACTGGTGACAGCGATGCCAGCCAGTATTAAGCGAAGCGAACCGCCATTCTTTCCTGCCAGTAATTGCACTAAAAATACTGCAAACAAAGCTGTCAGAATGCTGCCCAGCGGCAAAGCTAGTGCAAACAATCCGGCTGCGCCGGTATAAATAGTGATAACTGCGCCAAATGACGCTGCGCCGGATACTCCAATTAACCCCGGTTCCGCCAAAGGATTGCGCAAATAACCTTGTAAGACAGCTCCACCCAAACCTAAAGTAAACCCAACCATCAAGCCTAGCAAGGCGCGAGGCAAACGAATCTCTAAAAGGATCAGATGAGCCATTTCCGATTCTTGTCCAACAAAAACACTCAGCAGGTCTTTCCAGCCTACTGACGAGGCCCCGACAATTAAAGAACCGGCAAAAGTGAGGATTGTCAGCAACAATAGCACTAGAAACAGAGAGCAATGTTCGATTGAAAATAGTGGCGATTTTAGAGGCATGGTTAGGGGCAGGTTTATCTGGATGACAATGTTTTTTGCCAGGTTTTTTTAACAGTGACCAGATGCTCAATCGCATCAAGAACAAAAGGTGTGCCGCAGATCCAGTATGGGTTGTGAATGGTAATGGCAAGACGGGATTCAGCAAGTTTTTTGAATGCCGGGTGGTCAAATGCGGCAGCCGCAACCGAACCTTTTTGGCTGCGTTTACGGCCAAGAATCAGAATATCAGAAGGATGGGTGAGCAGCGTTTCAAGGGGTAAATGACCGCTCCCGGAAATACCGAGTTGCTTTGCCAGGTTAAGCATACCAGCAGTGTCCAGAATCGCATTTGCCAGTGTATGCCCTCCGGTTGTGTAACTGTTTTCCCGATAAAATACTGCAATGGGTTTTTTGGTGGTGGGGCTGGCCTGCAAGGCAGAAAGACGATCATCAAAATTGGCAATCATTTTAATACCACGTTGTGGTTCACCAATGGCCTCGGCGACAGTTTTGATATTTTGCCGAATATCATCCAGGTTGCGGATAACAGGTACTTCGACAATGCGATATCCCAGTTTTTTTAACAGGAACACCGTTGGATGAGATGTAAAACTTCCTGCCAGAATCAAATCAGGTTTCATGAGCATGATTTCTTCGGCCCGACCGTGATTTTTTGTGATTCCAGTGGCTTCCCTGATCATGGCCGAGGTGTCTTTTTTGGTGGCAAGATAGCTGACCGAGATAATCCGGTCTCGGTCAGCCAGTAGCATCAACAACTGATCAGTACAAAGATTGATTGATACGATTCTTTCAGGCTTGGCCAGGACCGGCTCAAGCCATATTTCTGATACCGCAATCAGTAAGAAAATCAAACATCGCCAAGAAAAAGCCATTGGTTGATTTTACTTGAAATAGGGTCCCAGATTGATCCGAATACCGCCATATCCGGCAATACCTTTGGATGAATAGGTATAAACTTCTTGATAATTTTCATCCAGCAGGTTTTCTACGCGGGCAAACAATTCGACATGATCGTAAATTTCATAGGAGGCAGCAAGATTTAACAGAACATAATCGTCCAGCTTGACAATTGAACGGTTAAAAAATTGGTCAAAAGCAAAATCAGTTTGTTTGCCATTGTATTTAACGCCGATATTAAAATTGCCACGATTGCCTAACAATTTGAAATCATAGTTGAGGTTGGCGCTGGCAATATGTTCAGGACGGCGTACCAGACGAATCCCTTTGTTATTCTCGGTTGCGCTCCAGGTATAACTACCATTGAAGTGTAAATGATCGACGATAGTTGCTTGCAGGGTAACTTCAACACCTTCAGCACGAGTACGTCCGTCTTTAACATTGACTGCGGTTTTTCCAAAACCGACGATTGGGTTTTCAATGCGATTGTTATAATAAGTCACATCCAGACTGACCCAGTCATTAAAAAACTTTTGTTCCACACCCAGATCCCAACTCAAACTTTCTTCAGGCTTCAGATTGGGATTGCCCTGAAAGTTTTCTGAAAAACCGAACAGCTCAAAATTGGTTGGATTTTTTACGCCGGTACCGTAACTGGCATGGAATCTTGTATTGGTTTCTTTCAATAAATATGCAAGTGTTGCATGATAGGTTGTGTAATCACCAAACAAATCTTCATTGTCATCATGGCGGATGCTGCCACTGATGAATAACCGGTCAAACAATCCAAATTGATATTCGCCAACGAAACTGGTGGTATCCAGCGTGCGATTCGCTTTGATAAAAGAACTCAGCGCATTGACATGATCTTTTTCGTATTCGACCAGGAAGGTGAGTGTTTGGCTAGTTAAAAAAAGATCGGGCGTATCTACCAACAAACTGGTCCGATAGGCATATTGGGTTTTTCTGCCATCAAACTGGCTGGTTAATTTTTTATCGCTGAAATTATCCTTTTTGGCTTCTGCATAAGAAGCGCTGAAAAGGTGTTGCCATTTGATCCAGTTGCTATCCTGGAACAAGGTCAGTTTTGCAAATGTGCGGCCATAAGTTTGTCGTGTCGATGTTTCCCGGTCACCGTCTAATGAACCGATTCCGCCACGATATGCATCAGTCTCAGTATTTGATCGAACCAGACGTCCATAAACACCAAATTCCAGATTTTGCAATGGTCTGACATTCAGACTGCCATCCAGCGTTAAATTACGATTGCCGTCTCTTTCACGGCCACTTCTGGCAACTGAAATTCCTTTTGATTCAAATTGGCTGGCATTGACAGAAAAATCAATCCGGTCCTTCCAGCCGCTTCTCAGACCACCGCCGGTTTTATAAGTCTCAAAGGAGCCACCTTCAGCAAAGCCATCAACTTGAAGTCCCGGGGTTCCTTTTTTGGTGATAATATTAATGACACCACCGATAGCATCACTGCCATAAAGTGCGCTTTGGGAACCGCGAATGATTTCAATACGTTCGATATTGCTGGCCAACATATTGCCAAAATTATATTCCGAACCACCACTGGGATCATTCAATTCGATACCATTAAGCCTGACCAGAGTATGGTTGCCTTCCGCGCCCCGGATTCTGACCTGGGTGAAGGTGCCAAATCCGCCACCTGACTGGTTTACAGCGACGCCAGGAACAGTTCTTAAAATATCGGAAACATAGGTGACTTGCTGCTGTTCGATATCTTTCGCGGTAATGACGGTGACAGAACTGCCAATTTTGCGTTTTTCAACTGGAACCAGGTGGGCGGTGATAACCAGATCTTGCAGTTTTTTAGGGGTTGAATCGTTAGCCGAGACAATAGTAGACAGTGCCGCAGTCAGGGCGCAAAGTGTTGTTGTTTTTTTGAACATTTGATTCTCACGTTTTCATGGTTACAAATGCCACCAAACCATAAAAGCGTTTGGTGACAAATCATGTGCCCGATTATCTGGGTGAGAAATAGATGAAAAAGAGGAAGATGCCTCGCTTTCAGTATTGCTGCAGCCAAATACGGCACTGAAAAACGCATCACCGAAAACGGATTTCCGTCCCACAAATAATCCCCGATTTGTGGAAAGATGACACTGGCTACGGCAGGTATCCTGGCTCCCGGGTCAATGCATTCATTCGGCCTTCCCGGTTTCCCAGTGGCATTGAGGTAACCCAGTTATTTAGGGGTACCGTCAGTTGAATGAACACTCTCCGAATACAGTTGCGGGTCAGCCAGGGCTTTGATTGCCAAAAAATGACCAATCTTACCCTGTTCCCTATTGCTTCCCCTGGTATGGGGAACCGAAGCTGGGCGTAGAATATCAGCACAATTTCAGGTAGTCAATTCGTGGAAGAAAAATACTGGAAAAATCAAAGGGGTTAGATTGGATTGTTACTAGTTGCTGATAACTCTTAAAGAAGTCACCGTCACAACTGAATCTTTGGTTTTGGGATAAATGATGAATAATGTATCTGGAAAAAGCGGTTTTTCCTCTCCAGTAATTTTGCGCGACACTATGTCAACCGCTATTTTTTTCTCGAAATCTAAGAATTCGTCAGGAAAAATATCAGACTGGTTTTTTATTGTAAGGATGTCTTTTTTTATTCGACTAATATCTTTTGAAGGATATTTTTTCTTTGTTAAATCTAGTAGTCCTTGGGTTAACTGAAGGAGTTAATTTGAATGATTAACGATAATCAACTGATAACCAATCTTCATCAGAAATTTGAATTTATACGAAACTGCGATGAGCAAAACTATAAAGAGTTTTTGAATGAAGCGATACCTGTCCAGCTAAGGCAAGGTGATTACGTTTGTCAACAAGGCAATGATTGTACTCATTTAGCGTTATTATTGAGAGGGACAGTTAGAATTTACAAATTAGCAGAAACTGGACGAGAAATTACTTTATATCGCATTGAAGCTGGTCAGAGTTGTATTTTAACGGCTTCATGTATACAAAGTAATGACTCTTTTCCAGCATTTGCAGTTTGTGATGACTCCGTAGAAGCCATACTTATTCCTTCTCATTATTTGCAAAAATGGTTGGCAGAATCAACAGTTTGGCGCCATTATATATTTGGACTCATTTCCCAGCGAATGTCCAGTGTTATCAGTCTGGTTGAAGAAGTTGCCTTTCGCAAACTTGACCAACGGATAGCTAGATTATTGATCCAATATCACAATAAAAGTGCATCATCAAGTATCAATGTGACCCATCAACACATTGCCTTGGAATTGGGGACCTCGCGTGAAGTTGTTAGCCGAATTCTGCTGGATTTTCAAAGCTCGGGGTTGGTTCGATTAGTCCGTGGCTCGATTATTATCCTGAATCATGAAGAGATGAAAAATAAAGTGGGAGAATTAAAAAAAATACTTCTGCGTGATAATTGTCACCGACAAGGGTTGAGATCTCCTTACAATTAAAGTTAGAGTTTATTTGGAATTAATGTTTTTTATATTAGACAAATTCCATTAAATAAATTGTTGCTCATTCCGGACCTAATGTAGATGGACTGTTAAATCGAAATATTTCAATATTTTCGGTGGCAGGAAAACCAAAATTTATAAAAACTGTTGAATCGGGCGCAAATCCTCTTGGGGTATTGTTGGTCGATAGAGATCTGTAGATCACCAATTCGGCAAAACCTAATTATCAAAATAGGTTTTTTACAAAAGCACATACTTGTGTGTGCAAAAAATACGAAGTTTGATGGAGAAAATAAATGTTAGTGAACAAATTTTTTAGAAAATTATTAATCATTACGGGGTTAATGGCGCCACTTATGGCACAAGCTGTTATAGTTGAAAAAGCACAAATTATTGACTTGAGGGGAGATCTAACAGCGGTAAATCAGAATGGATCAGATCCTGGCCTAGTAACTGATCCCGATGGTATAGTGCCGACTACTGCTAGTGGCTCAATCCGCATTTTATTAAATCCAGATGCAAACACGCTGGATTTCAGTATCACCGTGGATGGCATTTTCCAATCTGATTTACGTGATTTTGGCCCCAATGCGACGCCGATCCATCTACACTTAGCCAGTGGTGGAGCCCCAGGCAATTTTGGACCTATCGCAGTTGATTTATCTTTGGACGCAGCCTCGCGTGATTTTACGGACACTACGACTGGGTTTGAATTCAACCGTAGTGGAATCTCCATTCTTTTGGAAGATCAGGGCAATGTGCAACTTGGTATGCATCCTGGTAATGATCTAATTATAGAAAGCTTACTTTCTGGTAATACTTTTGTACTAGTACATACCAATAATTCAGCAATAAATGGTTTTCCGTTTGGCGAAATTCGCGGCAACATCAATCCCGTGCCACTACCAGCTGCATTACCACTAATGACAATGGCGTTAGCTGGTTTTGGTTTTCTCATACGCCGTGGTCGCAATTAATACCCATTCAGGTTTATTTTTTGAATGAATATTTTTGTTAAAAAGCATAAGGAGCGTAATAAATGTTAATCAAAAAAATCTTAGTTAATATGGTATTTGTATTAGTCAATGTTGGTTGGGCAGATGCTACACCAGTTCAAATTGAAGGTCTTCATATTGACAGCGGTACCTTCTCTACCGATGTGTTAACGCCCGTTGTTATAATCAGTGATCCAAGTGTCAATTTAATGTTGTCTCCCACTGCGCCAGGCTGGAATCAAGCTGTTGCTCAAACAGAAGCGCATGAAACGTCAATCGCGTCCTTTGAGCCGAAGGGTGACGGTATTTGGGTGAATAGCTACTTTAGTGCAGCAGCAACCGGCATTGTTGATGCCAGTGGACTAAACAATAGCATCATGAATGGTGATTCCTTTGAGGTTGATTTAAGTGGCTTTGTTGTAAATTTCAACGGTGTTTCCTTTGATCAGGGAGGGACTGCGATTAGCACGATTAGTAATATCCGTCAGGGCCCGCCAGGATTAAAGGTGTTTGATTATAGTCTCAGCTGGGATACAAGTGTTACAGGTAGTTCATTTGATGGTGTTAATGGATCTTGGAGCATTACCGGTTTTGGTGCTGTTCAGGCTGCGCCAGTACCAGTCCCTGCTGCAGTTTGGTTATTCAGTTTCGCCATATTGGGGCTCACAGGTTATTTTCGGCACTATTTTATCTAGCCACCCTAAAAACACAATAATTC
>JALXCS010000239.1:0-1095 GCA_026990815.1 Methylomonas sp.
CTGGGCCAATGCAGAATCGACTGCTGCGAGTGCTCCAAGATCAGACGGTGCGGCGAGTGGGCGGCTCCAAGGACACCAAGATCAACGTGCGGGTGATCAGCGCTACGCTCCTCGATCTGCAGAAGGCGATCGAGGAGCAGCAGTTTCGCAGTGATCTGTATTTTCGCCTGCAAGTTGTGACAGTACGATCAATTCCACTACGAGAGCGCACTGATGATATTTTGCCTTTGGCACAATATTTTCTGGAAAAATTTGCTGTCCAGTATCAAAAACCAGTGCGTATTTTTAGCCCGGAAGCAGGACAGGCCATGCTGAACTATCATTGGCCAGGAAATGTTCGGGAATTGCAAAATGCTATTTTACGAGCGGTGGTTTTATCCAAATCTGAAATGATTGAATCTTCAAATTTGCAGTTTGCCGTTGAACAGCAAATACAACAGACGGAAAAAATTGCTATCCAGCCTTTAGTTAATGAACAACCTCAGCCCGTTGATGGGGTTGCCACGATGTCTATCCCGTCAGTGGCAATATCGTCATTGCAAACTTTGAGCCATGAAAATCACGATCCCTGGCAAAAACTACTGCAAGTATTACAGCAGCAGATTTCACTCGCTCTCGAAGGGGATAAAAAAACTCCGGTACCACTCGGGCAATGGCTGACGGAAGATTTGGTGCTTGCAGCTAATAATGCAGTGGATGGTATTGCCCGACGTGCTGCTGCACATTTAGGGTTGGCTGAAACTACTTACAGACGTCAATTGGAAAAAGTAAAGCGTGTCGAGCATAGTGGATTATTGGCACGAACTGCATCCTGGGAAGATATTCAACCTGTGATTTCAGAAATTATTGCTTTGAAAAGACATAATAATATTGTCGAACAAGCTAAACAATTGTTATTAATCGAGGTTAAGAAACGTACAGGTGATCACTACTCAGTTGGAGCGGCCCTGATGGGCGTAACATTACCAACCTATCGACGTTGGCTTGAAAATATGCCGAAATAGACTCCACCATTTTTAGTGAAGCGTCACATTTTTGGAATAATCCACCAGAAATTCGGTGTATTGATTGAAAAAAATAGTGTTATAAGTTTAA
>JALXCS010000239.1:1105-4693 GCA_026990815.1 Methylomonas sp.
CAAATATTAGTATTCACTTTAGGAATAAGCTGGCGCATTTTTTGCTGCCTTGATTTTATTAACTATACTTAAAATAAAAGTGGATGAATATCACTGCTAATATGGGTCACACGCTATGTGTTTAAATCGAAAATTAATCTGCAGTTTAGCCTTCTTGCTGGCTTTTCTTTGCTCTCCCGCTGTTTTTGCCACAACTGAGCAAGTTTTTGTGTCGGCTACTCATGGATTACTTAAACCGCGTAACCTGCTGTTTTCACGTTTAACTCCTGAAAATGGTCTTTCTCAAGCAGCAGTCAGCCAGATAGTTCAGGATCGCCATGGATTTATCTGGATAGGAACCCAGGAAGGTCTTAATCGTTATGATGGCAAATCTTTCAAAATTTATGAGCATGATGCAGAAGATCCAAGTTCAATTTCAAATGATTGGATTAAGACATTATTGGTGGATCAACGCGGGGATCTTTGGGTTGGAACAGAAAATGGTGGATTGAATCGCTATCGTCATGATATAGATAACTTTCAAAGTTTTCGCCATAATCCAAACGACAATTATTCCCTAAGCAGTGATCGTATTAGGGTGGTTTACCAGGATAAGCAAGGAATATTCTGGATTGGTACAGACGGCGGCGGTCTGGATCGCTTTGATCCAGACCAAGGTGTTTTTGAACATTTCCGACATGACTCTGCCAATGCTCAAAGTTTGCCTAGTAATGTTATTTTAAGTATTTTTGAAGACCGTGCCGGTAATTTATGGATAGGAACGAATGGCGGTGGACTGGTAATGATGGATCGGGAAACCAATCAATTTACAACTTACCAGCATGACCCAAAGCAAGCTGACAGCATCAGTGGAAATAAAATCAGCGTCATTTACGAAGATCGAGATGGTCGATTATGGGTTGGTAGTTATGGTGCAGGGCTTAATCTTTTTGATGCGACAACAAAAACATTTAAACATTTTAAATTTGATGCAAATAATCCCAATAGTCTGAGCCATAATCGTGTTCATAGTATTCTTCAGGACCGTGATGGCACACTTTGGATAGGCACTGATCATGGCTTGAATGAATGGCGGGAGCAGCATCAGAGTTTTGTTCGCTATCGACATAACCCCACTGATCTTGCCAGCTTGAGTGATAATCGTGTGGTTTCTATATTTCAGGATCACGGGGGGGTTTTGTGGGTAGGCACCTATTATGGTGTTAACAAATGGAACTATGTTAGCGATACTTTTAGTTACTTTCAGCAATTTGGCAGCCATATAAAATTATCCAGTAATATTGTTACTTCCATTGCTGAGTCGGCAGATAATATATTATGGGTAGGTACTTATGGTGCCGGACTGAATCAGATTAGTACTAAAAATGGTACCGTCAAGTATTATATCCACAACAAATCAAATCAAAATAGTCTGAATGATAATAGGGTCATGGCATTAAGTATTGACCAAAAAAAATCAGTCTGGATTGGTACTCGAAATTCGGGGTTAAACAAATTGGAACCCACGACGGGTAAATTTAGCCATTTTTTACATGACCCGAATAATACTAACTCTCTAAGCTCAAACAGTATTACCACGTTATTGGCAGAGGCCAATGGTTTGTTGTGGATTGGAACCCATGGAGGTGGTCTGAATCGCCTGGACACCAGCAACAATCAATTTACTGTTTTCAGACATAACCCTGATGACACAACTTCCATAAGTAGTGACAGGGTCATGGCAATTTATAGAGATAGAAATGGTATGTTATGGATTGGAACCGAGGATGGAGGGATCAATCGTTTTGATGAAAGTCAGCAAGCTTTTATTCGTTATCAACATAATCCGGACGACCCGGAAAGTTTAAGTAGTAATGTTGCTTGGGCAATATTAGAAGGGACAGATGGCTCATTATGGGTTGGTACAGGGGGCGGTGGATTAAATCGCTGGCTACCAGAAAATCGTAAACAAGGTATTGCTTCGTTTAAAAAATATCACAAGACAGATGGCTTGATCAGTGATTCAATTCAATCCATTCTTGAAGATAATGTTGGACAGTTATGGTTGAGTAGTAACCGTGGATTAATTCGTCTTGACCCGGATAGTGGCGAAACCAGAAATTTTAGTCGTAATAATGGATTGAAGAACAATGATTTTAATTTTGCAGCAAGGTTAAAGGACCGAACTGGGAAAATGTTTTTTGGCAGTACTGCAGGAGTTGTCAGTTTTCGTCCCGAACATATCCGAACCAATCGTCATAAACCGGAAGTGGTGTTAACTGCTCAGACCAGAAATGGGCCTTTTTCAACTACATATAGTGCGGTACCATTAGATCAGATTTTGGAGTTGGATTATCTTAATGATCTTGTTACCTTTGAATTTACGGGGATGGATTTTGCTGCACCGGAAAAAAACCGCTATCAATACAAGTTAGATGGATTTGATAAGGAGTGGACACAGCCAGCCAAGTTCACCAGAACAACTTATACTAGCCTACCACCAGGAAAATATACTTTTCGGGTGAAAGCATCAAATAATGACGGTATCTGGAATGAATATGGTGTAGCAATGAAATTGCAGGTGTTACCACCACCGTGGCTATCACCTTGGGCCTATGTTATTTATACCCTGATAATTGGGGGAGCAATATTAGCTTATTTACGTATTCAAGCGAGAAAACTGGAACGTGAAACAGAACAGAGAATACAACTTGAAGTCCAGGTTGAGGAGCGAACCAAAGAAATCAGGGAGAGTAAAGAACAATTGGAACAGCTCAATAAAAAACTAGAGGAATCAAGCTTCACCGATTCATTGACAGGGCTGAAAAACCGAAGATTTCTGCATAATATCATTGATTCTGAGGTTGAACAGGTTAATCGAAGGGTTGAGGATATCAAACAATCCGGCAATACTGAATCTATTGCGTTGGACATTTATCCGGCTTTATCCATTATGATGATCGATCTGGATGGCTTTAAGGCGATTAATGATACTTATGGACATCACGCAGGTGATTTAGCCTTGATTCAGGTACGCGATATTCTGCAATCCTGTTGCCGCAAATCCGATACCATTATCCGCTGGGGTGGTGATGAATTCTTGATTATGGGCCGTAATACTACCGCACGTGCTGCCGAGAAACTGGCGGAACGAATCCGTATTGGTTTAGCGGAACATCAATACCAATTGGATAATGGCCATGTTGGAAAACTGTCCGGCTCAATTGGTTTTGCTTTGTATCCATTTTTACCCCATAAACCCAAAGCTATTTCCTGGGAGCAGGTTGCCGGAATTGCAGATCGCGCCGCGTATGTGTCCAAACAAAATGGCAGAAATGCCTGGGTTGGAATTTATGGCAACAAAAACACTCCGGAAGATGTCAGTGAGCAAATCAAGCATCATCTGGACGTGGTTTACAATAATGGTCAGGTCAATATTAAAACCTCGATTGAAGGCGAGCTGGTTTTTGAAGATAACAAGAAAGCTCAGGCCGGTCAGCGCTAAATCAGCTTTGTCAAAACCCCTCTTCAAAGGAAGCGGGGAAATAGAAAATCCTTGTTTTAATCCTCCTCATCCAAACCTTCTCCATCAAGAGAAGGCTGCGTTGT
>JALXCS010000240.1 GCA_026990815.1 Methylomonas sp.
TGAAGGAAGACTGGACGAGGCATTGGGTATTTGATAGGTTTATCGGCTCTGTGTTGAATAAAAAGGATTGTTTTAAAAAAACCAATGGCTATTGATTTTTATGAAACAACCTCATAATTGACGGTTGTTTGCAGGGCTGGCAATGTCAAGGAGGAGTGCTGACAAGCAAGCTCCTTGATATTGTCAGCCCTGCAAGCTTATCCTTTAACAAAAGAGGTTGTTTCTTTGTCGCCGAAGATTTCATCCTTTAATTAACATAGAGCGGGTTTATTGACACAGAATTTTGAACGCCCTCGAATATGAGGATCAACTACTGACTAAAGATGGAGCAATGACGGGCACATGCTGTTTGAATGAACTTCATGAGCCTTTCTCCTTGCTGTCAAGTGTTGCGCTTATCAAGCAAAATCGCACTCTAATTTCACCCAAATATCTTAATTATTATCTCCAGTCACACATAGGCCAGAGCTTTTTACTTGGTGACATCTCGGGTGCTGCCATTACCCGTACAAATATTAAAAAACTTAAAAGCGTCCCAGTTCCACTGGCACCCAAGCATCAACAAAAACGGATAGTCGAAAAACTCGATGCACTGCTCACCCGCATCGACACCGCCATTGAGCATTTGCAGCAAAGTGTTGAGTTGAATAAATTGTTGCTTACAACATCTATAAAAAAGATATTTGAAAATGGAGTATTAGTTTGGGGCGCTTGTTTTTTAACGGATTTAGTTGCAGCTGAAAAGTATTCTATTAAGAGGGGTCCTTTTGGTAGCGCATTAAAGAAGTCCTTTTTTGTAGATAAAGGTTACAAAGTCTATGAGCAAAAGCATGCAATTCGTAATGACTTCACCATAGGAGAATATTATATTTCTGAAGATAAATATAATGAGCTTAAAGCTTTTACAGTTTTGCCAAATGATTTAATCATTAGCTGCTCGGGTACTGTCGGAAAAATTGCTGAAATACCTTTTTCAGCGGAAAAAGGTATTATCAATCAAGCTCTTTTAAAAATTACTTTAGATAATAAAAAAATGCTTAATCAGTTTTTTATGTATTTCCTAGAAAATTATGTTGAGCAGGGTTACCTAGAAGACAAAGTAAAAGGAGCTGCAATTAAGAATATTGCTTCAGTAAAAGAAATAAAGCAAATACCAATACCATGTCCAACTATAAAACAACAACAAGATATTGTTGAAATACTTAACAAACTCACAAGGAAAAGCACAGCCACACAAGATGAATTAAAATCTCAGCTTGATGGGCTACTCGCATTGAAAAATTCAATTTTAGATTCTGCATTCAAAGGTGGTCTTTAGGAAGTATATATGGTTGATTATATTCAAGATCAAAAGATTGAAGCTCTATCCATTGTTTCGGTTGATACAAACAAAAATATTTTGCCTGATAATGATATTTCATTTGCCAATGAGTTAATCGATCCAAGCCTTCAGTCCGTGTTAAAGGCCAGATATATTGAAGCCAAACAATGTATAGAGCATTCACCATTGGCAACTATTATGCTATGCGGATCATTGCTGGAGGGCTTATTGTTAGGTATTGCTCAAAAGCATCCCACTGAATTCAACAAATCATCTATCGCACCCAAAAACAAGGATAAAGGTAAAGTAAAACCATTTAATGAATGGACATTGGCGCAGTTTATCGATGTGGCTCATGAGCTGGGCTATATACGACTGGACGTCAAAAATTTTAACCAAGAGCTGAGAAATTTCCGCAACTACATTCATCCTTATCAACAGCTAAAAGAAGATTTCAATCCAGATCAGTACACAGCACGGATGAGTCTGACGGCAGTTGAGGCAACGATTGCACACCTTAGAGAAGTAAAAAAGCCAGAAGAAAAAAAGCTCGATTCAGCCTGGGAAAAGCATCCTGAAGCAGCCAATTTGGTATTGCTGTGTTTGCTTGGTGCCTGGAATGAGAAAAATGAACATGATGTAGCTGTACTTTGCCAGTTACTCGATATGGATTATGAGACATGGTTACCAAAGGCACGAGATATATTCCATCAGCCTGATTCGCCATTAAAGCTGAAAAATGGCATTTGGACCGTATTACGCAAAGAGGAATTGCTGGGGCTTTTAGGTACACGGCTGTTAGATCAAAACCTTGATATCTTTAAAGACATTGCTGAATCTGTTCTGAAAGAACAAGATCCTGCTTTTGATTTACCCGTAGATGAGCGCTATGCCGCTGGTATTTATGGCAAGGTTCTCAAATACTCTGGTGTTTTGCGTCAAGGTATTTCGGAAGGGCTTGCGCTGCTTGGTAGCCAGTCAAAACTTTTTCCAAATTGTTCTTTATCCAAATCTGAGAGCATTGCATTCTTAGTGGTGCGAGAGTTATTGGAAGGCGCTAACTGGCAGCAATGGGCGACACTAAACAGCTTGTTGCCTGATTTAGCTGAGGCCGATCCGAATGAATTTTTAAATCAGGTGGATAAAGCCTTACTTGTGGAGCCTTGTCCTTTTGATGAGATATTTGCTCAAGAGGGTAATGGGTTAACAGGTGGCAATTACCTGACCGGTCTTTTATGGGCGCTGGAAGGTCTGGCTTGGGATAAGCAATATTTAGTTCGGGTTTGTTGCACGCTTGCGGAGTTAGCTGCCAATGATCCTGGTGGTAATTGGTCGAATCGACCCTCTAATTCAATCGTAACCATTTTGTTGCCCTGGATGCCGCAGACCTTAGCGGTAGTGGATAAGCGTAAAGTTGCGATGAAAACTATCCTCGCGGATACCCCAGACATTGGTTGGAAGTTATTGTTACAGTTACTTCCTGGCCAACATCAAACCTCGTCAGGTTCTCATAAACCCCGCTGGCGAAAAATTATCCCTGAAGATTGGGAAAAAGGTGTATCCCAGAAAGAGTACTGGGAACAAGCGACTTTTTATGCCGAACTTGCAGTGGAAGTGGCCGGTACTAATTTTGAGCGTATCTCGAATTTGGTTGATCACTTCGGCCACTTGCCCCCGCAAGCCTTTGATCAATTTATCGACAATTTGTCTTCCGGAGCGTTAAAAGCATTACCTGAGGAAAAGAAGCGTATTATCTGGGATAAGTTGACCCAGTTTGCCACCAAACATCGGCGATTTTCGGATGCTAAATGGAGTCTGCCGGATGAATTATTAATTCGCATCGAATCTGTTGCAAAGAATCTTGCGCCAAAAGACCATTTAACCTTTACCAACATTTGTTCTCAGATCGAGATTCAGACTTGTATGAAGAGAAGGGTAATTGGGAAGAACAGTGTAAAAAACTGGATGAACGACGGCAGGCTGCCGTCAGTGAGTTATTAGAAGAAAAAGGGTTTGATGCAATTATTCAGTTTGTAACTGCTGTGTCGTCACCACGAAAAGTCGGCCATGCCTTAGGGGCAATCGCTGATGATCAAATGGATAGCAAGCTACTACCTGATTTTCTAACAACCAATGACTACAAACTCAAGGCTTTCATCGGCGCTTACCTCTGGCGACGCTGTTATCTCAATGGTTGGGAATGGGCAGATAGTCTTCCAAAAGTCAATTGGACAAAAGAGCAGCTAGGACAATTTCTTTCATACCTGCCTTTCGAAAAGAATGCCTGGGACAGAGCTCAAACATGGTTACAAGATGCAGAAATTGAGTACTGGAAACGTACACCGGCTGATGCCTACCAAACTGAAGATGATTTACAGGGGTGTATTGAGAAGTTAATTCAGTACGGACGTCCAAGAGCTGCAATCGATTGTCTGGAAAAAATGCGGTTTGATAAGAAAGACATAAATAGTGACCAATGTATTCGGGTATTACTGGTAGCAGTTAGTTCTGATGAGCCTGCCCATACATTGGATCAATACCATATCGTTGAGTTAATTAAACATTTACAATCAGACGATACAGTAGATGAAACCGGATTATTCAGAGTTGAATGGGCCTACTTGCCATTGCTGGATGGTTACCACGGAGCAACGCCAACTTTGTTGGAAAGCAAGTTGGCCAATGATCCAGAATTCTTTTGTGAGTTAATTCAGCTGATCTATCGCTCGAAGAAAGAAGATAAAAAACAACAGGAAATATCTGAAGAAAAGCAAACAATTGCGACTAATGCATGGGAGTTGCTACACCACTGGAAGATGCCACCTGGCACAGAGCTTAATGGTGAATTTAATCCTGCCAGATTTGATGACTGGTTAAAGCATGTGAAAGAAGTTTGTATGGAATCCGGGCATTTTGAAGTTGCTATGATTAATATCGGTAGTGTACTTATTTATGCCCCTGAGGATAGTGATGGATTGTGGATTCATCGAACTATTGCTACAGCGCTTAACGGAAAAGATGCAGAGGACATACGTAGCGGTTATAGCACCGGTACGTTTAACGCTAGAGGGGTTCACACTGTTGACCCGACTGGCGCACCAGAAAAGGAATTAGCGGTACAATTTCGCCAAAAGGCTGAAGCTGTTGAGAATGAAGGCTTTCATCGATTTGCAGTAACCCTTAGAGAGATTGCTGATGACTACGAGAATCAAGCCGAAAGAATTATTTCTGAGCATCAAACTGATGATGACTAGAGTTGTTATCGCGTAGGACAGTATATGATTGGGTATAGCTACAAATTGATGTAAATAATTCTTTCAATAAAATAGCAAGTTTGTTAGTCTTTCTCGAAACAACATGAGAA
>JALXCS010000241.1 GCA_026990815.1 Methylomonas sp.
GTCAGCATCTTTGGGCGAGAGGTTACTGGGTAGCTTCAAGTGGAAATGTGACAGACGAAGTCTGGAAAGAATATATAAAGAATCAGAAGCCAAATGAACCTGATGATGATTTTAGCGTACTGTAGATTGCCTTTAGGCGAAATGACCGGCTTTCAGCCGTAACCCGAAGCCACCGGCTTTTAGCTGGTTGTATGTTCACATTTCGTCAATATGATGTTAAACTGGCATCTTATTGACTATTTATGAGCTTTTTATGTCACCACAAGCATCGTTACTTGTTTCACTGGGAATCAATGAAAATCAGCTTGATGACCCGGCCGCCTACATAAAAGCCGTTCGTTCCGGGTTATCGGGTGAACTGGTAAGACGAGCGGTTAAAATCTTTGGTAATCGGGAACTTTTTGTCCGAATACTTGGAACAACATCCAGTAATCTCAGCCGTTTTTATCGCCTCAAAAAAATGTCCCCCAGCGCCAGCGAAGAAATGTTGGATACTATCCGGTTGTTTAAGCAGGCTGTTGCATTGTTTGGGGATATCGAATCCGCTAAAGAATGGCTAAATACACCTGTTCCCGCTTTGAAAGGTGAAAAACCCGTTTCTTTACTCGATACCTATGAAGGTAGGCGCTGGGTTTCGCAAGTACTCAGAAAAATAGAATACGGTGAATTTGTTTAATGCGGCTTTACCGTATTTGCCCCGAAAGCTACCTTGAAAATTATACTGGCCTGGGCGCCAGTTATACTGATGGCGCACGATGGAACAGACCCGGCCAGCCCGTCATTTATTTTGCTGCCTCTGCGGCAACAGCGCTTTTGGAAATGGCAAACTATTTACCTTCACCCCGGTTGATTCCAAAACATTATCGTTTAGGAATTTATGAATTAGAAAAAACTGCGTCAATAACCGCTCTTTCCGAATGTAAACTGCCCGAGAATTGGGCGTGTTTTCCGTATCCCCGTTCAACACAACAGATTGGCGCGGAGTGGCTTGAAAAGTGTGAGCAATTTGGACTGCTTGTGCCTAGTTCCGCAGTCCCTCAAGGACTGGAGAAAATCATGATTGCTAATCCACGACATCCGGATATCACCTATTTGAAACTGGTAAGTTCAACAGCTGAATTATTTAACAAACGGACATTCTCTGGCCTGGACAAAATATAATCATCATAAATTTGAAGGGAATTGATTGAGCCACAGAACAGCCCATTCCAGATTGTCCCTACGGGTAAAAATACCCAATGAAATTGCTCTTTAAAAATTCATAATTAAATCAAAAGTCTTGGATTCGCATAATAAGTGCACCACCCAAATTAGAATAAGTTATTGTTGTAACAAGTTATTTTCAGGTAACATTACAGTTCACTGCCGCACAGGCAGCTTAGAAAAGTTCGACAGAAAACCAATTCTATTTCACAATATACCATCAAGACAGGCAAGGTGTGCCTAAAAATGAGGCAGTCTTCTTAATTCTGACTACATTTTCTCAAACAATAGTTTTCATGCTGACGAAAGCGGAAAATTGGGTAAGCATCAGTTGTGAATTGATAATTGAAGCGATGTTTTGTGAAATGTACCTAGTACTCCAACAACTTTGATTTGATGGATAATCATTTTTTAAAAAACACAAACTGTCATCTCGACCATCGGGAGAGATCTTGCAGTCAACCAAGATAAAGATTTCTCGCATTCACTCAAAATGACACCCATAATTTATTCATCAAATCAAAGTTGTCAGACTACTGGTTGTCTATAAAACTACGGATTCAGGTCTACATTAAATAGCTAATTGACGAGATGCTTCCCAGTGATAAAGTAGCTATTCCGACGATAATTTGTAAACCATTATACAACCATGTGAGTCCATTGGCAGAATAGCGAAAAGGGATGGTGATAATTACTGAAAGAACAGCCATACCGAAAATGGAACCAATACCAAAGAACAAAATATAAAGCAGTCCAGTTAGAGGTGATTGTACCGTCTGTAATGTCAGAATAATGAGTGCGGCTGATCCTGCCATACCATGCATTAGTCCAATCAATAATGCACGTTTAGGAAATCCATGTGTATGTAAATGTTTACTATGCGCATGTTCATTTTCACCGATATGTGAATGGGCATGTAAATGATGAGGATTTTGATCGTGTCGATGCAGATGAAAATGTACAGGTTCTTTAAACAGCCTACGTAACACGTCGAATCCTAAGAAAATCAGCATCAGGCCCACAGCAAACTCCAATGTGGCAGCGAGTTGTTCCGATATCGCACTATTAAACAAGATTACTACAGAACTAAACAGAAATAAGGTAATGGTATGGCCTATGCCCCAAACAGCACCTTGCTTAAGCGTGTCATTCATATTTGCACTACGCGTGGCCAAACTAGCAACCGCAGCAACATGATCAGCTTCCAAAGCATGGCGCATGCCTATCAGGAAACCAATCAACAACAAACTTAGCATTAAACTATCGCATTATTATCAGATTTTTTTTGAATCTGCTGCTGTAACCAATCATACCAGTTATTCATACCTTCACCGGTGGTGGCAGATAATTGGAAAATTTTAATGTTAGGGTTTACCTTCCGCGCATAATCAATGCAATCATCAACTTTGAAATTTAAATAGGGTAATAAATCAATTTTATTCAAAATCATCACTTCGGCTGCACGGAACATGTGTGGGTATTTAATGGGTTTATCTTCACCTTCAGTAACCGATAAAATGGCGACTTTACATTTTTCACCTAAATCAAATAGTGCAGGACAAACCAGGTTGCCGACATTCTCAATCATCACCACCGAATCTATCGGTGGCTGCAAATCTTCCATACCCCGTGCCAACATATCGGCCTCGAGATGGCAGCCTGTTCCAGTATTGATTTGCACTACCCGACAACCGGTATTCTTAATACGTTCTGCATCATTAATGGTTTCCTGATCACCCTCAACAACACTGATCGGTAATATGTCTTTAAGATCACTTATGGTGCATTCAAGTAATGTTGTTTTACCAGAACCTGGCGAACTGACAAGATTTAAAGCCAGAATATTTCTACCTTCAAACCAACCACGGTTTCGTGCAGCCAGTAAATTATTTTTTGCCAGAATTTCAGCTTCTAGACTGATGGTTGTGCCATGCATCCCAGCGTGCGTGTGCGCGGATGAATGATCGTGATTATGGGTATGTGAGTGATCATGATGATGGTCATGTCCGTGTTCATGACCATGTGAATGACTGTGCCCATGTTCGTGGCTGTGACTGTGATCATGGGCTTCAATTTCAACGATTTTACCTGTATCAAGGTCAGTGACAGTGGCTTTAGCGTTATCGGAGCAACCGCAAGTTAGACACATAATTAATATACCTCCATCTCTCTGATTTTCATTTCATCACCAGCAATACATTTGATATGGTGACTTCCACAATCGCAGCGGCCGAAAGGCTGGTCAAGTTCAATTTCCGCACCGCAGGCCTGGCAACGTCCTAACCCTGGTATTTCGTGTATCTCCAGAGTAGCTTTCTCAAGGGGCGTATCTCTAGTACATACATCAAAACAAAATCGGATGGCATCCGGCATGATAGCGGAAAGTTTTCCAATATCGAGCGTCACCCGTTTGACTCGATTATTGCCGGCATGCTCTGTCACGATCGCTACAATATTTCGGGTAATGCCGAGCTCATGCATCAGCTTGCCCCCCATGCTCGGCGTTGCAGAGCATAGCCATCAACAGATCCTTGGCAACTGTTCACCCACGAGCATGTCGACAATTCTTTCACCGCCAAACAAGGTTGAAAGAATAACGGTAGTCGCCGGCTTTTCAGTCACTTCTCCGACAATGGTGCTGTGGCTTCCATCAGGGTGCCCTTGCATGGCTTGCAGTACTTTTTCAGCCATCGGCGCAGGAACGATCGCAACTACTTTACCTTCGTTGGCAAGATACAATGGATCAAGACCGAGTATTTCACACATACCACGCACTTCATCTCGAACAGGCAATGCCTTTTCGTTTAGTCTTATACAAACATTACTAGCAATGGCGAATTCATTGAGTACTGTAGCAATCCCACCCCGCGTAGCATCGCGCATACAATGTATTTCTGGACAGACTTGCAGCATAGTATGAATCAATGAATACAAGGGTTGGCAATCGGATTCAATGGTATTTTGTAATGCCAACTCTCCCCGCGCATCGACAATGGCGGCGCCGTGGTCGCCGATATAACCATTGATGATAACCGCATCCCCCGGCTGGGCAAGGTGAGACCCGAGGTTAATACCCGCAGGGATAACCCCTACCCCCGCGGTATTGATAAATAACTTGTCGGCTGCACCCCGCGGCACTACTTTGGTATCGCCGGTGACAATTTTGACATCGGCCTGGTCAGCGGTCTCACGCATGGACGCAGCGATATAACGCAAATCATCGACCGACATCCCTTCTTCAATAATCATACCGCAGGTCAAATATAAGGGCCTGGCCCCACCGACCGCCAAGTCGTTAACGGTCCCCGCAATTGCCAGCTTACCGATGTCGCCGCCGGGGAAAAAAAGTGGATCGACGACGTATGAGTCGGTAGTCATCGCCAGACGATCACCTACGGCTGTCAATGACTTTAGATCAAATCGCGCCTGATCTTCCAGTTTATTAAGCTCTTCATTATCAAAGGCGCCGACAAACACATCACCGATAAGATCGCGCATGGCTTTACCGCCGCTCCCGTGCGCCATGGTGATGGTATTGGCGCGGCATATTTTATTGCGTTGCCGAAGGTTAACGACTGCCTGATTTTTCATGTGCCTACGGCCTCTCTTTTCTTTAACAACTCGTCCAGATTGCCAAAGTTGTAATAGGCGGCGCAAGCACCTTCGGTAGAAACCATCAAGGCGCCCATCGGTGTCTCTGGGTTGCACTGTGTGCCGAAGACTTTACATTCCCAGGGCCGTATCACACCTTTTAATACCTCACCGCACTGGCAGGATTTGGGATCTGCAATTTTCAGATTGGGTACGGAGAATTTTCGTTCCGCATCATAGGCGGCAAATTCATCACGCATTCGGACCCCCGAGTGATCGATAGAGCCGAGTCCACGCCATTCGAAAAACTCACGCAACTCGAATACTTTAGATAAGGCATCCATACCGGGTTCGTTGCCATTTTCCGGAACGATGCGTACATACTGGTTTTCGACATCGTGACGCTTCTCATTGAGCTGTTTAAGCAGCATCCAAATCGATTGTAAAATATCGAGGGGCTCAAATCCCGTAATCACGAGGGGTTTTTCGTAGGTCTCGGCAACAAAATCAAAGGGCCGCGCACCGACCACCATACTGACATGACCCGGCGCAAGAAAACCATCAATTTGCATATCAGGCGAATCAAGAATGGCTTTGATGGTTGGCACCGTGGTGATGTGGTTACAGAATAGCGAAAAGTTTCTCACATTATCCTGTTCTGCTTGTAACACCGTGAGTGCGGTGCTGGGCATGGTAGTTTCAAAACCCAAGGCAAAGAAAATAATTTCCTTTTCCGGATTGTTACGGGCTAAATCCAGGGCATCCAGTGGTGAGTAAACCATGCGTATATCAGCGCCATCGGCTTTCGCCTGTAATAAACTTTTTTTGGAACCCGGCACACGCATGGCATCGCCAAACGTGGTGAAAATAACGTTAGGCCGTTCAGCCAAAGTAACACAATCATCGACCCGGCCCATGGGCAATACACACACGGGGCAACCCGGGCCATGGATAAGCTCAATGGCTTTGGGCAACATTTGTTCAATGCCGTAGCGAAAAATAGTGTGGGTGTGCCCGCCGCAGAACTCCATCAGTTGCAATGGACGCTGCTGTGTAGTTTCAATCTGTCCGGTAACTGCTGCGATCTCATCGATCAACAGCTTGGCTTTTTCCGGATCCCTGAATTCATCAACATATTTCATGATACGCCTTCTATTGGTTCTTTATTGCGGCATCAAGCTTGCCACGATGATCAGCAAGTAATGTATGCACAAGGTCCCAGAGGATATGATAACTAGCCACATGAACTTCCTGCACTCGATGTATTGAATCAGTTTCAACAACAAGACAATGGTCGACCAGTCCACTGCTTTTCATCTCGCCACCATTTCCGCCTGCTAATCCTAATGTCGTCATTCCTATTTTTTTAGCTTTCGCGTAAGCGGCCAGTAAATTTTCCGAATTGCCACTGGTCGAAAAACCAATCAGGCCGTCCTTGTTCATCCCGTGGGCATCCAGTTGCCGGGCGAAAACATGCTTGACACCCACATCATTGGCGACAGCACTCATCATTGCCGTATCCATGACCAGATTAATGGCGGGTAAAGCAGGTCTTCCAGCGGTAATGGGATGCTGAAACTCAACGGCAAAATGGGCGGCGTCACAGCTTGATCCGCCATTACCCATGCTGAGCATGCGACCCTCATTCATATACACGCGGGCGATGGCTTTGGCGGCGTCAACAAGCGCCTGGGCGTTTTTTTCAAAAAAGGTTTGTTTAACAGACAGGCTATATTCTGATTTTTGTTTGACGGATTCGAGTAGCGTAATATTTTCCTGTGCTGGGTCTTTTTTGTCCCCGTGTAAAAATGGATACAGTTGCTTCAAATGCGCGGCTGTGTCGCTCATGACGCCGCTGAAGCTTTCATGGATTCAATCTCCGCTTGTGCTTCACCCAGTTCCGTCAAAAGATCGAGCGTCTTTTGTGCTTCCACTTCATCAATACGGCTCATGGCGAAGCCAACATGCACCAACACCCAGTCGCCGACGCAAGAGGCAACGCTATGATCTTCGCTCACAATGCAGGCAAGGTTTACCTGGCGTTTGACGCCCGACACATCCACCAGTGCGAGTTTCTTTTCCACATCGGTTATTTCTACAACCTGTCCGGGTATACCGAGGCACATGATTTGCTCCTGAATTTTTTGAGTGAACGCGCCGCGCCAATAACGGCTTGGCCCAAGGCAAGGCCACCATCATTCGTGGGTACATGTTTGTGGGTCAGTACCTTAAATTTTTCTTTTTCAAGACGAACAGCGACTTGTTCAAACAAAGTTTTGTTTTGAAATACGCCACCGGATAAAGCAACCGTATGAATAATACGCTGGTCATCACGGGTGGTAAGTTTTCGAATCATCGTAACAATGATTCTTGCCAGACCTTTATGGAAGCGGGCCGAGATTACCGCTGCCGGTGTCTTTAAAATCAAATCGCCGAGTAGGGCTTGCCACATGGCGAGTGGTTCGATGTAGGGAAGCCGGTAGTCGGACCCTGGCACCGTGACTGTTGGAATGGCAAAGGGATACGCTAACAGTTCTTCTTCATTCATCAAGGTGTCCTGATCGATGATCGCTTCAAGTTCCATAGCGGCCTGACCTTCATAGATTGCTGATTCCCGGCAAATGCCGATTGCTGCCGCCACCGCATCAAACAGCCGGCCACACGATGAGGCCAGTGGCGCATTGTGACTTTTTTCTAGCATCGCGTTAAATGTTGTCAGTGGTTTAGTTTCAAAAAATTTGACCAGTTCAAGATCGCCGAAATTCATTTTTAGTTGTGGCCAGCCCATTTCAGCCATCAACTGCGCATAGGTATTCCGCCAGGGTTCGCGCATTGCCATTGCACTTCCTAACAAGGCGACTGGCTTAAAAGTGCCTAATCGCTCAGCATCAATGTAATCGCACAATAGAAATTCGCCACCCCAAAGGGCGCCATCTTTACCAAAACCTAAACCATCAAGCGCAACGCCAAGTACCGGGCCGGCATCCAGGGGGTAATTGTTTTCCGCCAGACAGGCTGCAATGTGCCCGTGGTGATGTTGCACTTCCTGCAAGCTTAATTGTTCATTTTCCGCTTGCTGCCTGCCGAGTTTACTGGACAGATATTCCGGATGGGCATCTACAATTATTTGTTTCGGTTTATGTTGATAAAGATTGGCATACAGCGACAAGCTGTGTTGGTAATCTTCATAGGTGATGGCATTCTCCAGGTCACCAATATGTTGCGACAAAATTGCATGACCGTCTTTAATTAGGCAAAAGGTATTTTTTAATTCACCACCCATCGCTAGAAGATCCGGTGCGTTTTCAAATCCGGCGGGTAATGGCAGGGGCGCCGGAGCATAACCTCGCGCGCGCCTTAACAGACGCACCTCCTTGTTGAGGATGCGCACCACGGAATCATCGACGCGATTAACAATGTCTCGATCATGCCAAAGTACATACTCGGCAATATCCCCCAACCGCGTAGAGACTTCATCATTACGTATCACTTGCGGTTCATCCAACCGGTTGCCAGAGGTTAAAACAATTGGCCGGTTCATGCGCTTTAACATGAGATGATGCAGGGGTGTGTACGGCAACATAAAACCCAGTGAATTTTGGCCGGGAGCAACATTCTCAGCAATTACCTTTAAATCATTCGTGCGTTCACCTTCGGCAGCACCAAATTCCCGTTTTATCCCTGGTGGCGCTTGAGGGCTTTTTTGCAGGATAACTATCGGAGCTTCAGCACTGCATATAATATCGACATCTTGATCGGTGATAATGGCATAACGTTTTACTACATCAATATCACGTGCCATTAACGCAAATGGTTTAGCATACCGTTGTTTGGAGTCGCGCAGACGTTGCACCGCCTGTTCATTGGTTGCATCACAAGACAAATGAAAACCACCGATGCCCTTTACGGTAAGAATGCCACCGTTTTGTAATATCGTACAAGCAGCATCAACATCATCGAGCTGGGTTAAGCTTTCCATGCACACTGGATTGCCATCAACTCTTGTCAGCGCTATTTTAGGGCCGCAACTATAACAGGCATTGGGTTGTGCATGAAAACGCCGGTTAGTGGGCATCTGGTATTCTTCGGTGCAATCGTGGCAGAGTTTAAATGCTTTCATGCTGGTGTTGGCACGATCGTAGGGAATGGCTTCAACAATAGAGAAGCGCGGGCCACAATGGGTGCAGTTGGTCAAGGCGTAACGATAACGCCGCCCGAACGGATCCAGCGTGTCCTCCATGCATTCAGAACAAACGGCTGCATCCGGAGTCACACCTGTTTTAACGGTGTTATTTTGACTGATTTTTATTGAAAAACCATCTGGTATGTTTTCAGTAAAGCTTAAAGGTGTGCGTTTAATTTTATCGATACGCGCCAAGGGTGGACTATTAGTTTTAAGTTTTCCAATGAAACAGTCAATCTTCTCGGGATTACCCCACACTCTAATAACGACACCCTGACTATCATTGATGACGTTACCGGTTAAATTTAATTCGTTTGCTAGACGCCATACATGGGGTCTAAAACCGACACCTTGAACAATCCCGGTTACACGAATTTTTTCAGCAACCAGAGTCTTGTTAAGATCGTGAACTTGTTTAGCTGAAACACTCATACGGCAAGTTTCCATAAGCTGACACGATTGTTGCCAGAATCGGCTATCACAATAATATCCCCCATTGCCTGCAAACCATAAGGCCAGCTTATACTGTCTGCACAGGCTGATTGCCAACGGTTATCACCTTTGTTATGAAAATTAGTTTGGCCGAAAAGTGCTTTAGCAACTGCTCCTGTTACTAAATCATCAATGTGCCAACCAAGTAAACGTGAGCTTGCCGTATCAGCGACCAGTAACCAATCTTTTACCGCTGTAAGCGCATAAGGCATATTCAAAGTATAAGCGCGGGGCCAATAGAGTGATTGGTTATGATCAACCAGGTCAACAGCACTTTGGCCTAACACATAATCGCAATTCATGCCGTTGGTTTCAGGAATGCCTTTCCAAATCATGATGCGATTGTTACCGGCATCAGAAACACATAGATGTCCACACCAAAGTGTAATACCATGAGGCCAGCGCATACTCATTGCGCTTGGGTCATTCCCCGCATTTTCATCTCGGATTTCAAAGTTGTGCTGCCCGAGCACAATATCGGCAGGCTGGCCATTTGCTGTTGGCATGCCAGACCAGATAAGTACACGTCTGTTTTCAGAATCAGCAACAAACAGATGATCATCCAGCCAGGCAACACCATATGGCCAATGCATACTGTTAGCAGCGGCATAGTCTTTACCAAGATTGGCCTCGTTGGACTTAAAGTCTGATTGTCCCAACACGATATCTGCAGGTACGTTATTGTCTTCAGGTAAGGTTTTCCAAACCAATATCCGATGATTCCAGGCATCTGCAACGGCCATACCGTTAGCACACGCACAGATACCGGTCGGAACATTGACCGTGCTAGCAGAAACATCAGCTTTTCCATTGCGACCTTCAGAGGTAAAATCTTTTTGTCCAACAACCCAATCAGCAGGTGTTTTATCATTGCAGGGTGTTTTTTTCCAGCCCAGTAATCGATGGTGGCCAGTATCGCAGATCCATAATGGCCCTTCTGTTTTCATTAATGCGCCACCGCGTGGACCAAAACAGGATTTCTCGTCGGGCGCTACTCCGCTGGTAACTAACGGTGGGATGCGCTCTGCACCCAGCACAGCAAATGGTTCTGCTTTCAATAGCAATTGATGCGGTATTCTGCCAGCTTCAGCAACTTTTAGAGAGGGGTCGGGGCTAACCTTTAGAGTTATTTGTTGCACACTCATGAGAGTTTGACCTCGACTCGTTCGTTAATGACGCGAACCGCGTGAGTATGCAGCTGAACTTCAGGTGCAGTAAGGCATTCACCAGATTCGAGAGAGTATTCAAACCCATGGTGCGGACAAACCAGAATACCGTTATAAACGGCGCCCATGTCCATCGGCATGGCAAGATGTGCGCAGGCGTTTTGGTAGCAGGTCACTTTTTCGCCAAAGCGACTCAATAAAACTTCATTCCCCCTAACCGTGGTAACCTTTATATCAGCTTCCGGCACATCATCTAATTTGCATACAAAAAACCAATCTTTATCTTCATCTTCATTCTGAGCAAAAGGGCTGATGAAATTAACGTTAACATCATCCACTGGTTTTACTGTGATCCCACCCTTGGCTTTTTTAATCGTTGCTATTTCTGGACAATGTTCTTTAATGGCTTTCTCAACGCCTTCTGATAAAGTTAGCGAGGAAGCTGGACAACCATCACATGCACCTAGTAATCGAATGATGACTGTTTCAGGCGGAATAATTTCAACCAGCTCAACATTACCATTGTGATTTTGCAGATAAGGTCTGACCGATTCTAGCGCTGATTCTACCCGCTCATGTAAAGACGGCTTGACTATACCGTGATAGCGTAGTACGGCATAGACAACTTCATCGGAGACGGCATTTTTTAATGCAATCAGTGCTGCAGGGTCAGCTTTTAGTACGCGTATTAACTTGGTAAAGGCCGCTTTGTTTAATTCATTATGCGCCTGTATCAACGCTTGCACGGTATTGCGCTGGTGATCATCCCACGCTTCAACCAAGCCTTCTAATAACTGGATGTCTTTAAGCAATGTATCTAAATCAGACTGTTCCTTATCGTGTTGCGTCTGGGAGCTCATTGCTTCGGCGGATGCTGACATGGTTTAGCTACGATTATTGATACTTAAGATCTTTGAACAAATACGGTTGGATACCACCAGAAACCAAACTGGCAATGATAATAGCTAACCATAGTGGCAGACCTGTTTTTACCAGAAAAATAACCAGAAAAGCGGCAATCGCCATGCCAATACAGGCTTTTTTGATGACACTATCCAGGTCTTGAAACAGTTTGCCCTTTATAAATAATGTCACTGAATTTAAAAACATCTCAAACATTATGAGGCTCCTAGAGATAAAGTATAATTAGCGCAACCAAAACACCTGGTACAGCAGCAATAGGACCAAAAAAGCCGCCCATCATAGCAGCAAGCTCTTTTCCTAAATGCTCACCGCCTATGATAATACCGCCTATTGCCCCTCCTATCGCACCGAAAATAAGCGCAATAGTAGGCCCCAAAATACACGTAGTCAGTGTAATTTCACCCGTTGTTAATGATTCAAACATGCTTTCTTTTCCTCATTGTTATTTTATGTAAGTTATATTTGATTAAATTCTTGATTCGCCGAAGCCTTTACCTGTGCGTGAACCCGACAAACCAGTTCCTATCTCCGCTTCCAATTCGGATAGAGTTTCCGTAATCATATTCACTTTTGGCATGTCACCATATTGCTCAAAAATAACGCAAGCTTCACGGTAGAATGTCCGGGCTTCACATAATCGATCACGGTTTCCCTCCTCCGGATTGTTCAGATCATCAGGCAGATTGCGCAAACAATTGGCTTTATTACAAAGGGTATTGGCGTATTCATAAGGGCTATCCTTGGCTGTTCTGACTTTGAGTGCTTCATCATAAGCATCAAGCGCCCGAAGATTATTTTCAACAGCATGACTGCTGGAGACATATTGCAAAGCATTCCCGAGATTGTTTTGTAACATTGCATATTCAGTGGGTTGGTCAATAAGATTGACAACCTTAAGCGCCTCTTGAAAAGATTGCACGGCCAATGCCTCACGCATTTTTGCACGCTCGTCACTCATCGGAATAGATAGGAACGCCGTTGCCAAATTGTTGTGTAAAATGGCATATTCAGTAGCATAGGCTTCCCGAGTAAATACTTTTAATGCGCGCTGATAGGCTGCAATCGCCTCAGTGATTGGTACTGCATTAAAAGCTGCAAGCGATTGTAGAACTAAGCCTAAATTCATTTCAACTTCAGCGACTTCTTCAACACTTCCTGCTTCACTAAGTACCGGCAATGCCTTTTCAAATTCAGTCTGTGCTTTGAACAGGTATTCGGTACCCGCTTCAGGAATGGCCTGTAAAGCCGTGCCATTTCGGGCCCGGGTTCGCCCTTGCAACAAGGTATCTTGTTCAGAGCATAATGTCAGCGCTTTATCATAAAGCGTAACTGCATTGTGCAATTGTTGAATAGATTTTGGTCTTTGTTGCAAACCCACTGCAATTTGCACCAGTAAATCAACTTTTTCGTTAGCACTGATAGCTTCAGACTCAATAGCCGCGAGAGCCTGGTTGAATTCATGATCTGGGAGATTTTCAGCCACTATGGATTCACCTGATTAATTTTCTTTTAAGTGTTAACCGATAGTAATTCACGACTAATAAATATGTCAATATATATTTCATATTGCAAACTTAGTTTGCATGAATTTTTATAATGCTTATCAATAGCAAACTTTTCTTGATATTTGATAACTTTCTTTGCATACTGATATCCATGAATGGCACTTCATTAATCATCATTTCTGGGTTTAGCGACAAAGACGGCGTTATTTTGAATCGCCGTTTAAGCAAGCATTATCAAATCATTGTCATCAATGAACCTGCTGAGATTTTATCGCTACTTGATAATGAAGTTATTGATTTACTGTTATGCAATCATGCAACTGAAGATTTTGACGCGTTGGAATTATTACTGCACGCACGGAAAGCCCATCCAGAAACTATCCGCCTGCTAATCGGCCAGTTAAATCAAAATGAAATTCACAAGGCAATTAATGAAGCTGCCATTTACCAGTTCCTTTCCAGTGATTGGTCAATTGATCAGGTAGAACTGCTGGTTAATCGCGCTTTGGAGAATAGAGAACTTAGCTATCGGCACCGGCATTTAAGTCGTGAAATGAAGATTGCTGAAGATGTTTTGAAGAAACTTCAGGTAAAACAACATAGCGAAGAAAACAACACGCGCTTTGACAAACTGGTTTATTGCAGTCCCAGTATGGCTGCACTTTGTAACCTTGCCAAAAAGGCGTCCTTAACCAATCTGCCGGTGTTAATCCAGGGTGAAACCGGTACCGGCAAGGAATTAATTGCGCGTGGCATCCATCAAAATAGCGACCGTAACAATCAACCATTACTGGTACATAATTGCGGCGGCATGTCTGATGAATTATTGCATTCAGAACTATTCGGCCATAAACGTGGGGCATTTACAGGTGCCATCAGTGATCGTTTGGGCCTGTTCCCTGCCGCGGATGGAGGTACCGTCTTTCTTGATGAAATAGCTGATATCTCACCATCTTTTCAGGTTAGTTTACTTCGATTTTTACAAGAAGGAGAAGTTAAGCCACTGGGGAGTGACCAAATCATCAAATGTGATGTTCGCATCATCACCGCTTGCAATCAACCGCTAGATAATTTAATTAGCAAAGGCCTGTTCAGACAGGATTTATTTTATCGCTTAAATGGTTTCCAGCTTAATATTCCTCCGTTACGAAAACGCATCAAAGATGTCGAAGTCTTAGCAAACTTTCTGATGTCTAAATTTTCAAGAGAGTTCAATCGAAAAATCTTGGGAATATCCTCCACAGTGCTGGAAAAATTCATGCTGTATCACTGGCCCGGAAATGTACGCGAACTTGAGAATGAGATAAAACGCATGATTGCGATTACCGAAGGCGGGGCATTCATCACAGAAGCAAGTCTGTCACCCCATATTGCTGCTTTGCAAACGAACGTTAATTCTGAGGATAGAGGGTTAAGTCTAAACGGCCAATCCCTGAAACAGAAAATCGAGGAAATTGAAGCGAAGATTATTGCTGAGACGCTTATCAAGCAACGCTGGAACCAAAGTAAAACAGCAACGGAACTAGGTCTATCTCGTGTTGGCCTGGCTAACAAGATCAAACGATATGGCCTTGCATCAGAGACCTCTGTGGCCTGATATTATGCCTAAAAAAGCAACAAGCGAGGCACTCAAAATAATCAATTCTTGGTGCATTTTCCACAATTGAGAACCCTGCCCAAAACCAGTAAACCAGAAACTCTTGACTTAGGACCCTCCAAACTAGTGCTCCATCAATCCTAAATTGCCGGAGCACTAGCGCAACAACTGAAATACAGAGAATCTAATTTAAAAGGTCATTGGTGTAGTCAATGCAAAGGTATCTGGTATGGGCTTTCATGCGAATGCGAATGTCCTGTGTGAGGTAATCGTAATGGTTGAATTTAAATTTTAAAGGCTTAAAACCACACATTTAAAATGATTATTAAGTATGCAAACCGCCTTGCAAACTTTATTTACACTAGCCGCTTAGAAACTAACACCTTCACATTTGACTCTCTATAACTAACTGAAAAAACAGCACTATCCTTCCAGTTTATTTTTTAGGCATACATTTTGCCTTTAAGTATTGTAAGGAATATTCGTTGTTGTAAATAATATAAATTATAAAAACACTGGAGGATGACATGGCTAATATTTTATGGCTTCAAGGCGGCGCCTGTTCTGGCAATACAATGTCCTTTTTAAATGCAGAAGAACCCAGTGCCTGTGATCTGGCCACAGATTTT
>JALXCS010000242.1 GCA_026990815.1 Methylomonas sp.
GTGCTCGCGGTGGTTGCACGTATTGTCCATTGGAACAGAATGCCAGAATCATCCAAAATTCAACCCCGTGCTGTCCATTGTTAACTTACATCATAATGTAGCTATACCCATCAGATACTCCACGGCATGGATGACGAGGGTGGGGAGCCAATCTACGTACAAGCTCAAGGCTTAAGGGTGGAACGGCTTCCCCAGAAATCAGTGCTCACTTTAAACTTTTTGTGTTAAATAATTCTGTGTTTAAGAGATGCGTTTAATATACAAGGAGGGGCTTTAGCTGCGATTTGCCTTGGTCGCGGCTAAAGCCCCTCCTACCAAGTGCTATAAATTTCTTAACTTAATGGCAGTGGGTAGGAGGCTGCCAAGTTTATGGATGATTTTCCTGTGGTGGATTCCTTGAATAAGTTTTAGTTGATCTGTTGCACTTTTGCATCATATTCAAATTCCCTTGCGATTCGTTGAGCAATTTTAAAAGCTTGACTTTTGCTGTCAAAGGGGCCGGCAATAACATGGAAACCGTCATTTTTTTCAAGAACCCTGCTTGGTATTTGAGGTCCTTGGTGGTTTAACATAGCGGCAAGTTTGATGGCGGGCGCTCTGGTAAAAAAGCTGGTGGCAACGACAGACCAGTCACCTTTAGATAATGGCGGAACAAGTGGAATACCAAAAAGCAGTTTGGGCCGCCTTACTATTGGAACATTATCGATAGAAGATATTTGAAAATTATTTGATGTTAATACCGGTGTAGGGACTCCAGTTGCATCAGTTAGAATTTTTTTAACAGCAAACCAGTCGATTTTTCCACCTACAAATTCAGATTTTTTCCGTAGTTCTTTAAGAAGTTTATTCTTGAGTCGTTTATTAGTTTTCTTTGATTGTTTCTCATGGCCGGAATGAACTGACAAATAAAGCATATTATCCCGCCAACCAATCAAATAAGGTTGATCAATGATTGTGACAGGAGTTCCGACGGAAACTTCATTGAATAAGGCTTCAATATGTTCAGGATAGAGTCGTACACAGCCATGGCTTATCCTTAAACCAACACCATAAGGTTTATTTGTGCCATGTAACAGATAGCCAGGAAAACCCAGCCGCAAGGCATATTGTCCCAAAGGATTGTCTGGTCCGGCTTTAACTACGGCAGGTAATGGGTCACCCTTACGAGCATGTTCCTTACGGATAGATACTGGAACTGTCCAGTTTGGTGATTTGGTTTTGCGAATTATTCGGGTTTTCCCCTTTGGGGTTGACCAGCCTTTTTTGCCAATGCCCAGAGGAAAGCTTACTACTTTTTTTACGGACTGATCAGAATTTTGAACCGGGTAATAAAACAACCGCATATTGGCCAAGTTAATTACAATTCCATGCTGAGGCGCTTCGGGCAAAATAAACATTAAAGGAAGCAGAACTTTACTACCAGATTTGACTTGCCAAACATCCAGGTTTTTGTTGGTTTGAACAATTTCATTAAACCCCAGGCTGAAATGACGGGCAATATCAGGAAGGGTCTCGCCTTCCAAGCTGTAAATTGCTGCAATTTGACCGATGACAGAGTCATTTTTTTTTAGAAAAAATTGACTGGTCTGGATGCTATCTAGATGATATTCCTCAAGCCCAAAAAACCTTGGTCTGAATTGACAACCGCTTAATAGAACGATCATAGAACAGACAATAACTTTTAAAACAACAAAATGAGGTGGATGTGAACTGCGCCGAATCATAAAACTATAATTTAGACTATCGTGGATTTTTATCCAGGATAAATTATACGCCTCACGCCAAATAATACCCACATCAAACGCTGATTTTTTAGTCTTAGGATGCCTGGTAAACTTGATTTATCATTTATTTGACCCCATGTCAGTATGCATGAAAGCCATAGAATACAACTGTATTTTCTCTGTACATGACAAAAATTTGTGGAATGGAGGTAAGTGCTTGAAATAATAATATACGCATAGATTCATCCGTGTAGCTTTCAATCGTATCCCAGCGATAGAAGGTCTTGTTATTTCAATCGCCTACCTATTTGATGTCCGAGGGGTGATTTTTTGTCGAGTACAAGGCTGTATTTGTTAATGAGGATATTATTGTGAGGTATGCAAATGAGCGATTCCAATAACAAAAATTTTGTCCAGCTTGTTCTGGAATTATTATTGAAAATATTCCGTACTGTAAAAAACCAGACAACTGACTTTATCCAATATTTATCTAAAACTCAAACGGGAAAGAATCCAAATCCAACTAAATCTGAAAACAACCAAGAGCCGAATCAAAGTCCAATGCGGACTATTTTAATAGTATTAGGGGTTATGGTTATTCTTTCCATATTTACTAATATTCAGAGTTTTCAGCAAAATGAAATTCCGTATAACAAATTTTTGCAATTAGTGGATCAAAACAAGATTGAAAAAGCGGTTGTAACCGAAAAAGCGATTACAGGTCTTATTAAACCGGAACAGGAGTCGAGTAGTCTGAAACCTTTTGTGACCATTCCGCTATGGGATGAACAATTGGCTGAAAAATTAACTGAACATCAGGTTGAATATATCGTTAGAAGTAGTGAAAGCTGGTTGAGTAACCTGCTCCTTAACTGGATTATTCCAATGCTAATTCTGGTTATGATCTGGGCTTGGATTTTTCGCCGGATGTCAGGTGGTGCAGGCGCTTCTTTTTTGAATTTAGGGAATAAAAAGCGGATTCAGCCTGAAACAGGATCAAAAGTAACATTTGATGATGTTGCGGGTGCTGATTCGGCAAAGCAGGAATTGAAAGAAACTATTGAATTTCTAAAAACACCAGAAAAAATACAGCGGCTGGGTGGCCGGATGCCCAAAGGTGTGCTGTTGGTTGGGCCGCCCGGAACCGGAAAAACATTATTAGCCAAGGCCGTGTCTGGTGAGGCTGGTGTGCCATTTTTTAACATCAGTGGTTCAGAATTTATTGAACTGTTCGTTGGTGTTGGCGCGGCTAGGGTTCGTGATTTGTTTGAACAGGCAAGACAAAATGCTCCGTGTATTATATTTATTGATGAGCTGGATGCGATAGGCCGGTCACGAGGTGGGCCGGTGGTAATGGGAGGACATGATGAGCGCGAGCAAACCCTGAATCAATTATTAACCGAAATGGATGGTTTTGATTCGTCTGCAGGTGTTGTGGTAATGGCCGCAACTAATCGCCCGGAAGTACTTGATAAGGCCTTGCTACGAGCTGGACGGTTTGATCGGCAGATTGTTGTTGATAAGCCCGATCTTGAAGAAAGAATCAAGATTCTGGAGTTGCATACCAAGAACATGAAATTAGCCAAAGATGTGGATTTAGACGTTGTTGGTAAACGCACACCCGGGTTGGTGGGAGCTGATTTGGCAAATATTGCAAATGAGGCGGCAATTCTGGCAGCGAGAAATAATCATAAACAAGTACGGATGGAAGATTTTGAAGCGGCTATTGACAGAATCCTGACGGGTGCTGAAAAGAAAAGCAGAGCGATGGGTCATGAAGAAAAACGCCGTGTTGCCTATCATGAAGCCGGGCATGCGTTGGTAGCTGAAAATGTTCCCACCGGTCAGCCCGTACATAAAATATCAATTATTCCCAGAGGAATTTCGGCTCTTGGATTTACCTTACAATTACCTGTCGAAGAGAAATTATTATCCACTGACGATGAGCTGAAGGATCAAGTTGCTATTTTAATGGGTGGACGTATTGCTGAATCCATTGCTTTGGGAAATATTTCCACTGGTGCTCAGAATGACTTGGAAAAAGCCAGTGAAATTGCCCGAACAATGGTTTGCCAGTTAGGAATGAGTGATAAATTGGGGGCATTGACGTATGGAAAGCGTCAACAGCTTCAATTTCTGGAGGTTGAGGCAAATGAATACCGCAATTATAGTGAGGAAACTGCAAATTTAATTGATGCTGAGGTTAAGGTAATCGTTGATGAAGCAATTGAAAGAGCAAAGAAAATATTAATAGCTAAGCGCGCTTTGTTGGATAAACTGGCCGGTCTTCTTCAAGAAAAGGAAGTGATACAACGGGATGAACTGGAAGAAGCACTAAACCAGTTTGGCAATAAAAATGATGAATCAGAACAATAATTTTTAAACAAGACAACAGGATGATCAAAATGAGAACACAAATAACCTATAAAGGATTTGAAAAACAAGATAAAAAAACACTAAAGACCCTGATTAATGAAAAGTTTGTAGATTTGGAAAAAAAGCTGGGTTCGTTGTCAGATGGAGATGTCAGTATTCGTGGTACCTTGGAAAAAAATATTAAGCATAAATTATTCCGGTTTGGCGCGACATTACATTTACCCCATAAAACGATTGCCGCTGAAGAAGAAGGAGAAAATGTTACTGAGGTTGTCAGTAAAACTTTCAGCGAATTGGACAGACAAGCACAAAAACATAAAAGCCGGTTAAAAAAGGAGCATTTATGGAAGCGTGTTTCGAGAAGAAAAAAACTGAAGAGTAAGGTTTTTGAGGCTCTGTCAGTAGCTGATCAATCTGTAATATCCAACAGTGAGAACTGGTTTGACAGCATAAAATCCCAATTAGATGATTTCGCGAATTCAACTCCGAAGTGCAATTTTAGTATTCATGCAGCCTTACGCTGAGCATTTCCAAAAAAAACTTCATGAGGGGTTTTAAAATTCAGCG
>JALXCS010000243.1 GCA_026990815.1 Methylomonas sp.
CCTCATTCTTTGGTCGGATTGAAAAAGCTTGAACTATACATCAGCTGGCCCTTCCATTTCCATTAAAATGAATTGCACTTATGAGTTGAATCTAGGAAATGAAAAATTAATAGCCAAAATGATTTATAGAGAAGAAAATGATTGGTCCTGTTGTTTCAGTGAGTAAAAAAACTCTGTTTCTGGGTGAGAGCTATTTAGTTAAATGTAGTCTTTTTTTGAATGTTTAGGAGGGTGAATTATGTGCAAAGTTAGAAGCCTGGTAATGCTGGGAATCATTTTTCTTTCAAGTTTGGTTTTTGCTGAAATCGTGACTGAAAAACAAGTTCCTAAAAGCAAAGCCACAAAAGCAGGGCTTTATGTCACTGCCAAAAATGCTTATGACGCATTAAAGGAGCAGGGAGATAAAATTTTATTTCTGGATGTCAGAACTCGTGGTGAGGTTGCCTACGTTGGCATGCCAACCATAGCCGATGCCAATGTGCCTTTAAAATTCACAAGCAAAAAACATGACTGGGATGACAAAAAAAATACTTTCAAAATGATGCTAAATTCTGATTTTGTGGATGATGCGATGCAACGACTCAAAGAAAAAGGGTTAACCAAGGAAGATATTGTTTTTGTTATGTGCCGATCTGGTGGTCGTAGTGCGAAGGCAGCTGATATGCTGACTGAAGCAGGGTTTACCAAGGTGTATTCTGTTATTAATGGTTTTGAAGGAGATTCCGTAAAGTCTGGTGACAATAAAGGTAAAAGAACTGTTAATGGCTGGAAAAACAGCAATTTACCCTGGAGTTATTCTATGGATAAAAACAAAATGTATTTTAAGAGTAAGGATAAAAAAGGCCATCTGAGTAAAATGCTAAAAAAGATGGATCGCGACAAGGACAATAAGGTAACCCAAAGTGAGTTTGATACTTTCCATCAAAAAATGTTTGCTAACATTGATAAAAATAAGGATGGTATTATTGATGAGCAAGAACTGAAAGCCTATAAAATGGATAAAAAGAAAGCGATGAAACAGAAGAAAAAAGGCAAAATGTAATTGCACGGCCTTGTCAGGAGCAGAGAAATCTTCTCTGTTCCTGAAAAATTGAATATCCTAAGTTTTTATTTTATATATAAAGAACACCTTCCGGGACCATCAATCCCGCCCAAAGCTGGCAAACCATCGTCAAGGTCAATAATACATGATGCGACGCAGCTTTTTGCAATATTATTTTGGTTTTCTGATTGTCCGGGTGGCGCACTTCCATGTACCCATAATTCCAGTTTGGGATAGTTGCAACCAATAGGTGTTTTGCATACTCCATCACTGGATTTGTAACCATCTGGACAGCTTCTAGAAAATTTCGGTAAAGGCCGGATAGGTATATATAACTGATTGGCAATAAAATTGATTCCAGTGCCAGTCATAGCTTCATATTCTTTATTAATCCCTGAGGTGATAACAACACCGCCATTTGCAATCCTCGAATAAGCTTGTTTCAATTGTTTGCGTGTCGCCCCGGATTTTTCCAGGTTGAAATTTGAAATCATTCGTATTTCATCATGGTTCAAAATATATTGATCGGTGGAAAAACAAGGTTCAGTAGCACATCTCTGGCCATTATCTTGTAGACCTATAAATACCCCAACAGGATTTTTTGTCGAGATAGGGCGATAAGCAGCTTTCGCGATAAAAACTCCCAACTGCTCAGATGACAGAGTATTATTCGTTCCGTCAGTTAGGGCGACTGGTGGCGCAATTTTAATTTCACCTTGCAGTAAAATTGATTGTTGAAATTGAATGTTGTTCAGACGGATTTTTTGATAGTTAATCGAACTAACATAACATTCCTGTTTGAATTGACCATTGGCACATTGGCTTTTTTGGTCATTAACTTTTGTAACAAAATATCCGCCGCAACTGGGTGATGGGCATTTTCTTGGGTCATGGCGCACAATAAAAAAATCATACTGCTCAAACTTCTGATATTCACTGATTGTTATCTGTTTAGCAGTAAATGAGTATTTTTCCAGTAGTCCGTCAAAGGCTCGGGAGTCAATTATTCCAGATACAAATAAGCGCTTACCATCAAATTTAAAATTTAATTTGTTAATCGTAGCATTGCCGCTAAGGCCTTGGTCAGGGGGGAGTTTGAAAGTTAATTCTGGTGCAGTTGAAACATGAATACTCGAAAAATGGATCGATTTGTCGCTAATTTCCGCAGTAAAGGTACCGAATAACCTGGCTTTTTGCTTTGTGCAATTGTTATCAAGACAATGGGCAGGAGTTAGTTGTATTTTGCCATTTATAATTTCAAATTGGAGTATTTGATTGGCATTTGAGTGATGGAATATAGCGATCAAACTCAAAAATGCCAAAAAAAGTAATCTGTTCATTTTCATTTTTCCTTTTTTGGTTGAAATGGAACTGGACTTTAAGCGAGTAACAAAAACTTCCAGAGATAAATATAGTTGAATCTAAAAAAAGATAAATTAATGGTGTAGGTATTCACTTAAGATAAATGAGCGGGTATTTGCTTAATATATTCTTAATATTTTTCCAGTTTCGCATAAAAAATACAGTTTTAAAACTTTTTTTGATTGATTTTATTAGTATTTGTCGTAAAGGGGGGGGGCTAATAGCAAATTAAAGGTAATAATATACTTACTTATATAATGAGGATTTAGGTTGTAGCCATTGGTCTTTAAAATAAGTTTTTTAAAGTATTGATCTAATGTTCCGATTAATAGCCAGTTTTAAAAAGTAGTTTGCAAAAAAAATGATTTTGATTGCAGAAAGCACCGAATAAAAAATTGTATTTCAGTTGGAGTCTGTTCATCATCAAGATCGGTGTGAGTGACTGTCAGTTGTGGAAGGATGACACGAAGAAACCGGAGTCTGATGGAGGAAATAAGAGTTTCGGCACCGTAATAGCAGTAGTGAAATAGATTTTGAACGAGCTATTTACAAACAAAACTAAGACAGACAACAGGGATATTGTTATGGTAGCGGGGCTTTTTGATTTCACTATTCTGAATTTTTCAATGAAAAGACTTTATGAGGTGTTGATCACCGTCTTTGCACTTGGTTATTTGACTTTTTTTGGTGTTTCACTTTCTATAATCAGTCTCTTGCTTTTGCCTTTCTGGAAACAATGCTGGTTTCAACGGGCGGGACGTCGTGTTTTGCATGAATTACTGGCGATGTTTTTTTCAGGTTTAAAGTTATCCCGATTATTAATCGTTGACTTTTCGGCAGTGGATCAATTGAAAGAAAAACCGGCAAGGATAATTATTGCAAATCATCCGTGTTTAATGGATGCTTTGTTTTTTAGTTCGCGACTGCCGGATTTAGTTAGTGTCATGAAAAGTGATGTTCTTAAAAATCCGGTTTTTTTTGGTGGGGCCAGGTTATGTGGTTTTATCCCTAGTGATTTGCCTCGGGAATTCATATCAAGTTGTGTCGAGATTTTAAACAATAGTGCTCATTTGTTGCTTTTTCCAGAAGGGACTCGTAGCAAAACCAGGAAGGTAAATGACTTTAAGAAAGGTTTTGCTTTGGTGGCTAAAAAAGCTAATGTCCCCGTGCAGGCAGTATTTATCCATGCGAATACCGGTTTCCTGGGTAAGAGCTGGTCGCTTTGGTGCAGGCCAGATTTTCCTTTAGAATACCGCGCAACCCTGGGGGAATGTTTCTATCAGGAAAAAGACGAGGATTACAAACAATTTGCCTCTCGGGTTGAGCAATATTTCAGAAAGCATATTCCGGATTATCAAAAACCACCAATATAAATGCCTCAATTATCCAAAACCCATTTATTATTAATTCCCAGCTATAACACGGGAAAAATTGTTTGCAATGTTGTTAGTGAGGCTTTAAAAATATGGCAGCCGGTGTGGGTTGTCATTGACGGAAGTGACGATGGCAGCGACGAGCAACTTCAAAACATGGCGGCAACTGAGCCTGGTTTACTTGTTGTTATTCTTGAACAGAATCAAGGCAAGGGTTCGGCAGTCTATCATGGCGCTAGGGCAGCATCTGAAAAGGGGTTTACTCATATTTTGACGATGGATGCAGACGGACAGCATCCCGCAGAATCGATTCCACGGATGATGGAGTTATCCCGTGAAAACCCGGAAGCGATGATTCTTGGTGAGCCGGTTTTTGATGACAATGCACCGGCGTTACGGGTTCATGGTCGAAAAATTTCCAATTTCTGGGCCAATCTTGAAACTTTATGGGAGGGAATTCATGATTCCCTTTTTGGCTTTCGTGTTTACCCGGTTAAGGATTTATTGGCAGTATTGCATGAAACACATTTTGCCAGACGGTTTGACTTTGACCCGGAGGTTGCCGTTCGAATGGCCTGGCGTGGCGTACCAATTATAAATCAACAGGTGCCTGTGTGTTATCTATCAATGCAGGAAGGAGGCGTTTCCCAGTTTAGATATTTTCGGGACAATATTCTGTTGACCTGGATGCATTTACGTCTGCTATCAGGGTTTATTTTTCGGCTTCCGGTTTTATTATTGCGAAAGCAAAAAGCATATTAGGAATGTTCGAGAAACAAATTTAACAACTGACTTGCCTTCACTCCACAAGTTTTTGTCATGTACAGAGCTCTTTCTCGTCCTTTAGCCGTTACCGGATAGAATTATTTTTTTGGATATAATGATTTCTTTTCTTGCCTCTCCATAATCAGATCCCATAAAACTGGCACAATAAATAAAGTCAACATGGTTGATGCGGCGAGACCCGAGACGAAAGTAGATGCCATGGTTCCCCAAACGATTGAGTCCTCGGGAAATCCAAGGGCCATGGGCAGTAAGCCAAGTGTAGTTGTTAAGGTGGTCAGTACTATGGGGCGCAACCGGACTTCGATTGCTCGATAAATAGCTGCCATTCTGGGTTTTCCTGCTCGATAAAGTTTGTTCATAAAATCAACCAGAATCAGGGCATCGTTAACCACCACGCCGGCGACCCCAATAACAGCAATAAAACTGTTGATAGTAAATAATGATTGAGTCACCAGTTTTCCAAAAACCACACCAATTAAGGAAAAAGTAATAGCGGAAAGAATAATGCCGGGCTGTATATAGGACTGAAACTGGCTGGCAAGGATTATGTATATAATCAAAATAGCTATTACAAACGCATAACTGAGTGATAAAAAAGAGCGCTGGGTGTCCTCGTGTTCACCACCATAAATTAGACTCACATCAGGGTATTTATTTCGAATTTTCTGGTAGAAAGCATCTACTGCAGCTATAACCACTGGGGATGATATTGGAGCTCCGGATTTGATATCAGCCTTGATATTGATTGCGCGTTGACCTTGATAGCGGTGCAATTCGCCTGGCTTGAAGTAAGAGCGCAAGCTGACAACATCACCTAATTTTATCGGGCGGCTGGCATGTTCAACCACTGGAATTGACAAGGCATCATGAGGGGTTTTTAAAAATTCTGGTGAAATCATTAGCTTCAAATCAATTTCCTCATCGTTGAGCCGGTATTTTCCAGCGTATCGGCCATCTAGGACGCTGCCGGCTAATTCGGTTACCAGGGTGCTGTCCAGATCATATTCATTGACTTTTTCATGATCAATATCAAAACGATAGATTCTTTTCGGTTTGCCGCGGCTGTCTTCAAGGTCGATTAGCCAGGGAGCTATTTTTTTATTTTTTTTCAGAAAATCTACTATTTCATCTGCAAGTCCCGTAATGGCTTGATAATGTGTGCCGACACTTCGAATATTAATATCCCTACCCATTTGAGGGCCATCGTTTTGAGCATGGACCTCAAGAGAAAAGCTTTCTTTTTCAAAAGTTTTTTTTAAACGTTTGCGCATTTTTCCCAGGTGATACATCGGATGATCGAAGGCTTGCTGGTTTTTATCCGGAAGCGTGACCATGATAGTTCCGTAGTTATTGCCATAGACGGGTTCATAATCATCATTGATATAAAAACCTGCAAAACCAGCTGCTGATTTTGCAAACCCTGGACCGTCAGCGATAATAAAGTGGGCTATTTCTCGGACTTTTTTATCGATTTGTTCAATTGACATTTCTGGCGGGCCTTTGATGTCAGCATAATAAATCGTGTAGTCGTCTGGAAAGAATTTAATGTTGACGAGTCCTATTTTTCCAGTCACAGAAACCGCCATAATTACAATTGCGGAAATTAATAATACAAAAACACCCAAAACACTGAAAACGCGATGTTTCAAGGTGAATTTCAAAGCATAACGGGTTACCGTACGGCAAAATTCCAGAATAATATTTTCCCGTTCCTTGTGTTTGTCGAGTCGCTGTGGTTTTCGTGGACCAAAATCAAGGTAATGGATGGGTAAGATAAGCAGGCATTCAATCAGTGAGGCCAACAGGGCAAAGCTGACAGCAATCGGAACCTGGGCAAAAAAATCACCAATTGGCCCGGTCATTATCAGCATGGGTAGAAATGCAGCGATGGTGGTTAAAGTCGATGAAATAACCGGCAGACCCATCTCGGAAGTTCCGGTTACAATGGCATGATAGAGATCATGCCCTTCCTGGATATGGCGAAAAATATTTTCACAAACCACAATCGCATCGTCGACGATAATTCCGGTGACTAAAACAAATGCGAACAAACTGAGTTCATTGAGGCTGTTGCCGGTAAAATACATTAGTATCAGGGTCAACATAAAAGAAAACGGGATGCCAATAGTGATCAGGCCGGCATTACGAACACCCATGAAATACCAGATAATAATTGAAACTAAAATCATTCCGACCAGCATATTGAGTCCCAAGGTGCTAAAACCATCCTTGATTTTTGCAGTAGAATCCTGAGTCATAACAACTTCAAGATCTTCCTGCTTTAGCAGTTTGTCGAATTCTTCAAGAGTGTCAAGAACAGCCCGCTTAATTTTGATGGCATTGCCGGCACGAGTTTTGATGATTTTCAGGCCAACAACGTCTTTACCATTAATTGATGAAATGAAGATCGGGTCGCGATAATCTAGTTCGGCGTGGCTAATCAAGTTTTCCAGACGAATAAAGCTTCCGTCCCCATCCCTGCGAATGATGGTTTTTACTACTTGCTCTCGATCATGAAATTTTTCATCGACCTTGACCAGGTAGTTACTATTTTTACCTTTAAATTTTCCTGCTGGCATTGTGATGTTTACGGCTTTCAAAGCATCATAAACTTCATTAAAACTGACTCCATACAAAGAGAGCTTGTTTGGATCCAGATGGATATGGAATTCCCTGATATATTCACCGCCAAGTTGAATTTCCTTGATTTCCGGTATTTTTTCAAGGCGTGCCTTGATTTGTTTGGCGATAAGAGCCAGTGCGCGATTGCTACGTTCTCCAACTAGATTCAATATAATCACCGGGGCAAAATCGTTGGCAGTGATAATACTGATTTGAGGTGGGTCAGTCTCATCTGGCAATTCACCCATGGCATTGAGGATTTTTAGGCGTATTTCGGTATAAAGATGTTGATAATCCGCATCATCGATGAACTTAACCCGGATATGTGAACGTTCCGGGTAGGAGATGGCGCTAATCCAGTCAATATTTTCTACAGTTGTAATTTGTTCTTCCAGTTTTTTGGTTACCAGCGTTTCCACCTCAATGGGCGAAGCACCTGGAAAATTTGTAGTAATAATGACTTTGCCAAAACTTATGTCGGGATACCTTTCTGCTGGTATCTGGAACAAGGCAAAAAAACCAGTCACAGTTAATAGAATAAATACCAGGTTATAAAAAACTTTTTGTTTAAGTGAGAAGCGAACAATTTTTTGCATGATGTTTGATCAGGGATGTAGGATTTTGAACTGATCGCCGGTTTTAATTTCATATGAAGAAATGCGGGCCAATCCATGATCAGAATAACCTAATAAATCAACACTGATTCGGGAGCCATCCTTACGTTCCAGCCATACTTCTTCAAATTTTTTATCCAGCGCATTGGCTGAAATCAGAAAAGTTCCAGCTTGCTCTGGTAACTCAAGCGTTACTTCGACACGCAGTCCACCCCGATGGACTGGAAGTTCTTTTTCCAAAATCAAATCAACCTGTATTTTTCTGGATTTTTCATCAAAAGAAGGAGAGATTCGTTCAATTCTGGAGGGTACTGTTAAATCATATTCTGGCAGTTTTACAGTTAGATCCTGTTGTTTGTGTTCCAATGCTTTCATTTCACTGACTGATAATGTTAAAGGAACCAGTAAGGTTCTATAATCACCCACCTTGGCAACAGGGTCACCAACACTGAGCCATTGTCCGGGCTCAACTAGACGTTCGATCATTTTCCAGTCTTGTGGTGCCCTGATGCAGTGACGTTTCAGTTTTTCCTGCAGGCGTCGTTTTTTCAACTTTTTAATTTGTGCAAGTTGCTTGGCATTGGCAAGCTTACGTTTAAATTCATCCAGTTGACTGATTGCTGCGCTGTTTGTTTCGACAAGCTTTTTATAACGATTAACCTGTTTCTGGAAGAAATCAATATCGACTTGATGTTGGCCAATCTCATTGGCCATTAATCGGACGTCAATTTTTACAAAAGTATCATCAAGACAAGCAATATAGCCATTTTGGGGAACTGGATCGCCAATATCAACAAACACACTTTTAATTTTCTCTGCAATTTCGGTTGATAAAACCATGTTGTATCTCGCACGGGTAAAGCCGGTTATAGTGGTTTTTCTATAGGCTGGTGTTGCTGTAGACCAGATTTTTTCTGCATATGCTGTCGTTTGAGTAACAAGAAAAAGGAAGGTAATAAGCAGGATTTTTTCAGAACTATCCCTATAGCTGAAAAAAAAACGAATGATTTCCATTGTGTTAATTTGGTTGATTGACGGAAAAATTAAAAGAAAACTGAAGATCAAGAGGTTTCATTTATAATCTCAGTACACGACAAAAAATTAACCTTTTTGGTAGCCAAAGAGGTAAGTGATCGAAATAAAAAGACACGTTTAGAAACATCCTTGTAGCTCTCTATCGCATCTCTGCGATAGAAGATCTTGTTATTTCAATGTCTTACTTGCATTTCACGAATTCTTGTCATCTACGGAGCTTAATTTTCAATGCAAAGTATGAGGGATTTTAATAGGCATTTCTATCGTTTATGGCTGACAATAATTAGAACCGGATGGAAGTTCCATTGGATAATTTAATTATGGTAAAATATCCGGTTATTTTGGGCGATCAAATCAAGGTGAAGTATGTTAGTGACTGCAGACGAATTCAAGCAATCTCTTCAACGTTGGGCGAGTGGTGTTACGGTTGTAACTACTCAGGCTGAAGGGGAAGAACCTCAGGGAATGACAGTGACTTCGTTTGCCAGTGTGTCATTATCCCCACCACAAATTCTGGTTTGTTTGAATGATTCCGCAGAAACCGGTGACAGCATTAAAAAAAGCGGTACTTTTGCGGTGAACATTTTGGCTTCAGATCAAGAATCTGTTTCAAATAATTTTGCCGGAGGAAATAGCATGCAGGAGCGGTTCAGTGTGACTTCCTGGAGCCAGGGGGTAACCGGAGCGCCAGTTTTGGATGATAGCCTGGCTTCTCTAGAATGTAGAGTGATACAAAAAATGCGTGCAGGTACTCATTGGGTCATTGTTGGTGAAGTCAAGAATGTGTTTTGCCGATCAGGCAATCCTTTGTTGTATTATGGCGCCGGCTATAGAAAACTTGACTGAATTGGAGTTGACACCGTGGATATCAAGGATTACATTCATGAATTAGGGCAAAAAGCCAGAGCTGCTGGTCGTATTATTAGTAGTGTTGAAGCGGGTAAAAAGAATCGGGCATTGCTTAGTATTGCTGGAAAAATCGAAGCAGAAAGGGATTATTTAATTCAACAAAATCAAAAGGATCTTTTAGCTGGTCAGGATCGAGGATTGGAAGCTGCACTATTAGATCGCCTGGAACTGACTCCCGGACGAATTGATGCCATGATTGGTGGACTTAAGCAAATTGAGGCTTTACCTGATCCAGTTGGCGAAATCACAGATATGGCATATCGGCCTAGTGGTATCCAGGTCGGAAAAATGCGGGTTCCACTTGGCGTAATAGGTATTATTTACGAATCACGACCTAATGTGACTATCGATGCGGCTGCCTTGTGCCTTAAATCGGGTAATGCCTGTATTTTAAGGGGCGGTTCTGAGGCCATTCATTCAAACCAAGCAATTGCTGACTGCATAATAAAGGGTCTGCAAGAGGCAGGATTGCCTTCTGATATCGTTCAAGTTGTCAGCATTACTGATCGTCAGGCAGTTGCCGAACTAATTACTATGAGTCAATATGTGGATGTTATTATACCTCGTGGTGGCAAAGGTTTAATCCAGCGAATCAGTCAAGAAGCAACCGTCCCCGTCATCAAGCATTTGGATGGCATCTGTCATATATATATTGATGACAAAGCTGATCAGGAAAAAGCTGTCAATATTGCATACAATGCTAAAACTCAACGTTATGGTGTCTGTAATGCAATGGAAACCTTATTGGTTAATGAAAAAATTGCCCCCAGGGTTTTGCCCATTTTAGCAAAGCAATATTTTCTGAAAGGTGTTGAATTACGAGGGTGTTTGAAGACTTGCGCATTAATTCCTGAATGCAAAAAAGCCACTGAAGAAGATTGGCAAACAGAATATTTGGCAGCGATTCTATCGATTAGGATTGTGTCTGGGCTGGAAGAAGCAATTTCTCATATAAATCGATATAGTTCAGCTCATACCGAAACGATTGTGACCGAGGATTATAGTTGTGCAAGACGTTTTCTAAGGGAAGTTGATTCGAGTTCTGTGATGGTAAATACTTCAACGCGTTTTGCAGATGGTTTTGAATATGGTTTGGGGGCTGAGATTGGCATTAGTACAGACAAATTACATGCTCGTGGGCCGGTAGGGCTGGAAGGTTTAACCTCAGTAAAATATATTGTGCTGGGTGAAGGGCATATTCGTATTTAAGGTTTTGACTGTTTTTGCTTTCAAGTCATTTGGTATTTTCGAATGATTGGTATTTATGGCGGAACTTTTGATCCAGTTCATTTTGGTCATTTAAGAACCGCTGTTGAAGTCAAGGAAGTTTTTGATCTGGAAAAATTGCTGCTTTTGCCTAGTCATCAACCTCCTCATCGTGATACACCTGGCGCATCTTCAAAAATGCGACTGGAAATGTTGCGGCTTGCAATCAAAAACCAGTCTGGATTAGAAATTGATACCCGGGAGATAGACCGAAAAGGACCTTCCTATATGGTGGATAGTTTGCAGTCATTACGTTTGGATTATCAACAGCAACCCATACTTTTATTTATGGGGGTTGATGCTTTTTCAGGATTAACCGGTTGGCATCGTTGGCAAACGCTGTTTGATTATGCGCATATCGTGGTGATGAATCGACCTGATAGTAAAAAAAGTGTATTGTCTGAAATGCTGAAAGCTAAGCGAGTGGATGACAGGCAGCAACTAAAACAGTCTTTATATGGGAAGCTATATTTCCAGAAAGTAACGCAATTGGAAATTTCAGCAAGCCAGATCAGGGAGGTTTTTTTCAATCAGAAAAATCCCGCCTATTTATTACCCGAGGAAGTTATATCATTTATTTATCAACACAAACTCTACCAGGATATTGAATGCAAACTGACAAACTGTTAAAAATTGTTCAGGATACACTGGACGAACGAAAAGGTACTAATATCACCACAATTGATGTCAAGGATAAAACCAGCGTAACCGATTATATGGTGATAGTGACCGGGAATTCTTCGCGGCATGTCAAATCATTAAGTGATTATGTAGTGGAAAATATAAAAAAACAGGGGATTAAGCCTCTCGGTGTTGAAGGGGAGAGTGGTACAGAATGGGTGTTGCTGGATTTGGGCGATATCGTTGTTCATATCATGACAGAAGAAATGCGGGATTTTTATCAATTGGAAAAATTGTGGAGTGTTGATCATGTCGATCAGGAATTTGGAGAAATGCGTTCCTGAGATCGGTTTTTGCAGTCCAACATTTAATTAACAAGAGGATAGTAATGAAATTAAGAATTATTGCCAGTATTATTTTGTTTATGGTTAGTTTTGTCGCGATGGCAGAACTGGACGTGCAGGAGGGGAATTGGCAAATTACCAGCCAGATGAAAATGCAAGGACCATTGAAAATGGAAATTCCACCAATGACAGTGAACCAGTGTTTCACAAAAAAAAATATGACTCCAGACAAGATTCTGAATAATAAACATTGTGAAATGATCAAGATGGATATAAGTACGAACAAAGTAACCTGGCAAATGCGTTGTAAACAGGCAGGAATGCAAATGGATGGTTATGGCGATTTGGCTTATCAAAAAACATCTTTCAATGGGCAGTTCAAAATGATGATGACCGGATCAAAACAAGGCGCTATGAATATCAATACCCAGTTATCCGGGAAGTATGTTGGACCTTGTAGTAAATAGCTAAAGGCATTTTTTAGGTAGTGTCACTATGTACCACATGGACTTACAGATCTTCCAGGCTTTTGTTGTGCATAAGGCGGAAATTTTTATTAAATTGAAGTTGATTAAATCTTAACCACACTAGAAAAGTGTGAGACAAAGGTTATTTAGGCCATATTTTATATTCGGGCGGTAAGGAGTTCCATGCATCGGAAATTTCTTTCTCGTTCCTAATATTTTCAAAATATTCACAGAAAAACTTCTTTTGAAGAGTTAATATTTTTTGGCTGATGCCATTTTATACTTTAGCTGAAGTGTTTATAATGGTTTATTTTTAAAGATAATTGCGAGAGTTTTTGGATGATTCAAGGCAGTATAGTTGCATTAGTGACACCGATGGATTCAAATGGGAACATTGATAATGACAGTTTGAAAAAACTGGTAGAATTCCATATTGAACAAGACACTGACGCAATTGTTGCAGTCGGAACCACTGGAGAATCGGCAACCCTTGATGAAGACGAGCATTGTGCTGTTATAGAGGCCATTGTTCAGTTTGTCGATGGTAGGATTCCAGTCATTGCAGGTACTGGTGCAAATTCAACTACGGAAGCGATTGCTTTAACTAAACGAGCAAAACAAGTAGGTGCTGACGCCTGTTTGTTAGTGACACCTTACTACAACAAACCAACACAGCAAGGTTTATATTTGCATTTCAAAGCCATTGCAGAAGCAGTTGGTATTCCCCAGATTTTATACAACGTACCGGGGAGAACAGCTTGTGATATGTTGCCCGAAACCGTGGGCCGTCTTGCCAATATTGATAATATAATTGGCGTTAAAGAGGCTACAGGTGATCTTGAAAGAGTCAGGCAAATACGTGAATTGTGTGGTGAGGATTTTGCTTTATACTCAGGTGATGATGCGACATCGCGAAAGTTTTGTTTGCTCGGTGGTAATGGTGTGATTACCGTTACTGGCAATATCGCCCCTAAACTTATGCATGAAATGGTGTTGGCATCGATTTCGGGAAATCGACAACTTGCAGAATTAATTGATAAAAAGTTGGCCGGGTTGCATCAACAGTTGTTTGTCCAGTCCAACCCTATACCGGTCAAATGGGCGGTTGCTGAAATGGGGTTGATTGATCAAGGCATACGTTTGCCATTAACCTGGTTGACAGAAGATCGCTATGATGCTGTTAGTAAAGCGATGCAACAGGCGGCGGCTATTTGATCAGCAGCAGCGAATGAAAAAAAGCAGACAATTTGGTTTTCTTGGGGTTTTGTTTATTTTATCAGGAGCGATTTCCTGTACTTCCATTAAACCCTATTTCCCTGATAAACAAAAAGATTATCGATACAGTCAGGAAATTTCCGAGTTACGGTTGCCCGCTGATCTTGCCGAACAGAAAGTCACGGTATCAGAAAAAAAAGTGGATTTCCCAGAAAAGTCAGAACCGCAAGATTTTTCGAAAGAGCTTGATCAGGATAAAAAATACCGGCAAAGCCAGATTGGAGGGAAAAGGGGACGGGTCGAATTGGTCGGATTTGACGGTGGGGCATTACGGTTGATTGTTTACGAGCCCTTGAAAAGAACCTGGTACATTGTCGGTAAAGCATTAAGTCGCGAGGCTGTGGAAGTGACTGAAAGGAATCAGGCTGCTGCCTCATACACCATTCAGTTTGACCCTGATAAAAAAGAAATCGAAGATGGCTCACTTTGGAATGAATTCGAGTTTTTCTTTGGTGAAGACAAACATCAGGATCAAAAATTTCACATCATTCTGGCTGAAGATGGTCCAAGAACTGAAGTGGTTGTAACGGATGAGCAAGGTAATCCACAATCAGAAGGCGTTGGATTAGGCGTATTGTTTATGTTGTTTGAAACCATCAAGAAAGATTTAACTCAAGGGAAGTAGGCTTTTCCTTAATGCGAAAAAATTTCGCGATCTGGCATTAATCACCTCGAAACATTAAAAATTTCATGCTAAAAATCCCAGGTACTGCTGCATTATCAGCATTTCGTAAAGACAGATTGCTGAATGAATTGCAGAGCATTTCTGTTGATATTACTACAATAACAAGCCGGTTTGTTCATTTTGTCGATATTGGACACGATTTTTCTGAAGTAGAAAAGCAGATTCTGAAGCAATTGCTGAATTATGGCGATCTTCAAGAATCAGTTAATTCCTCAGATTGCCTTTTTGTGGTGATTCCAAGGCCAGGCTCTATTTCACCCTGGTCGAGCAAAGCAACAGAAATTGCTCATCGCTGTGGCCTTAATTCTGTGAAACGAATTGAAAGAGGCATCGAATATTTTATCAAGTCTAATATTCCGATTTCTGGAACCATAAAACAAAGGATTCAATCTTTATTGCATGACAGAATGATGCAGATAGTGCTTGATAGCGAACAAGATCTAAAAGATTTGTTATTTGCCGAGCATCAACCCGCTCCTTTAACAACAATAGCGATTATTGAGCAAGGCTATCAGGCATTGGAACAAGCCAATATAGAGATGGGGCTGGCGTTATCAGATGATGAAATAGATTATTTAACGGAAAGTTTTCAGAAGTTGGGAAGAAATCCTACCGATGTGGAACTGATGATGTTTGCCCAGGCAAATTCAGAGCATTGCCGCCACAAAATATTTAATGCTGATTGGGTGATTGATGGTGAAGAACAGGGTAAAACCCTGTTTAGTATGATTCGAAATACTGCCGAGAAAAGCCCTCAGCATATTTTGTCAGCCTATAGTGATAATGCCTCCGTAATTGAAGGGTTTCAAGCATCTGTTTTTCTCAGGAAGCCGGAAGACC
>JALXCS010000244.1 GCA_026990815.1 Methylomonas sp.
GTCGTATCGTGGACCATTGCAGCCCAAGCTCCTGTGGACATCTACTTACGTCTCTCCGGGGTTCTTGCCGGGTTATTTTTCGTATGGACCAGCTTGGTTATTGCAGCTAAATGGATTCTTGTCGGCAAATGTAAAACCGAAAAAATCCCTATCTGGAGCTTTAAATACTACCGTTTCTGGTTGATTAAGCATATCATCCAGTCCAGTCCGATGGAGCTGTTCAAGGGATACCCCCTATATAACGCCTACCTCCGTTTGATGGGTGCGAAAATTGGTAGACATGTTGTCATGGAGTGTCAATTGACGCCATTATGCGCGGATTTGCTAAGCATCGGTGACCACACCATTCTGCGTAAAGACTCTGTATTGGTCTCCTACAAGGCCAGGTCGAACTATATCTACACCGGACCTATTTCTCTTGGTAAAAACGTTGTTGTTGGAGAAGGAAGCGTTGTTGATATTAATACAGTCATGGAAAATGGCGCTCAGCTCGGTCATACCTCTTGTCTTACTGAAGGACAAATAATCCCTGGGGACAAACGGTATCATGGGAACCCTGCCGAGGAAACGGGCACCAATTTTCGTTCCAGTGATGAAAAACAGGTAACTTCCCTCAGACAGGTCATTTATTCGCTGGGACAGCTTTTGAACAGTTTCTTTGGTGTCGTGCCTTTGTTTATTCTGTTGATATCCTTTCTGATCACAATGATTTTACCCAAATATGAACCTTTGACTCAGCCGTGGGCATTGTATATTTTGTTGGTGACGTTGGTGGCCTCTCTCAGCTTATTACTTTTGAATTTGTTCCTGAATACCATTTTTCCAAGAGTACTCAACCGATTCCTTAAAGTTAACCAAAGCTTTGTTTTATATGGATTTCACTTTATGATTTTCAAAATGATTCAGAAATTCACCAACTCAGCTACTAACAACCTTGTGTTCGGTGATAGCTCATTCATCGTTCACTATATGAAATTGGTGGGATACAAACTGTCTCGGGTAATTCAAACCGGCTCAAACTTCGGTCTGGAACATAAACATGACAACCCTTATTTGTGTCATTTTGGCTCTGGCACCATGATTTCTGATGGCTTCTCAATGCTGAATGTACAGGAATCCAGTACTGCATTTCGTTTGACAAAAACTTCCGTGGGTAACGATAATTTTGTCGGTAATAATGTCTATTACCCGCCGAATGGGAAAACAGGTAATAACTGTTTAATTGCAACCAAGGCCATGGTTCCAATTGAAGGTAAAATCCATGAGAATGTTGGCTTGCTTGGGTCGCCTAGTTTTGAAATACCCAGAACAGTTGAACGAAACTCAAATATTGAACCGGCAACCAAAGCAGTTAATCGACTCCAAGGGGTTCGTAGGAAAAATTGGCACAACCTGCGCACGATTACCGGATATCTTATGTCCCGCTTTGCTTATGCCTATATCACGCTATTGTTTTTTTATGCAATTGCCGACTCCAGGACTACGCTTGGATTGTTCGACAAAATAATCATCGTTAATTTATTCCTGATTTTCAGTATTGGATATTTTATTGTTGCGGAAAGGGCGGCTTTTGGCTTTGGCCGGATGAAACCGATCACTGTCTCAATCTATGACAAAAAATATTGGCAGGTTGAACGTGTTTGGAAAAGTTCCGAGACCTTTTTGCGTGGACTTTGGCTAGGTACTCCGTTCAGAAGCATCATCAACCGGTTGCTGGGAATTAAACAGGGTAAAATGGTGTTTGACGATGGTTTGTATGTCTCGGAAAAAACCATGTTGGAAATAGGTGACTATTGCAACTTCAACACTGGTTGCGTTCTGCAATCCCACTCCCTGGAAGATGGCATTTACAAATCTGATTACATTAAAGTTGGCTCCCAGTGCTCGATTGAAACCAAAGCTTTCATACACTATGGAGTTACTGTCGATAATAATGTAGTTATATGTGCAGATTCATTTGTAATGAAAGGTGAGCATCTAGCAAACCATACACTATGGGGAAATAATCCTGCTAAGGCACTAGGACGACTCTAAATAGCTATTGGAGAATGAAAAGTAAATTGCTTAGTCGTGCCTTTGTTTTGTGTAAATCAAAAAATTTTTTACCTCAAATTAGCGTCTACAGTGTTATCTTTATCGCTTTGATGCTTTACGGGACGGATCTTTTGGCTGCTTGTGTAGAAAAATTTACGCTTCGACAAGAAAATAGACCTACCGATGTCATTGGTGAACTAACCGAATCAAAGCGTATTAATACATGTCAGGATGAAACGTTTAACTTGTCATCGGACAAGGACGAGGAAGAAGAAGAAGAAGAAGAAGAAGAAGAAGAAGAAGATGATGATGAAGATGAAGATGAAGATGACGAGGATGACGAAGAAGAAACAAACTTTTATCCGAATTTGGCAGGATTTACAATTAGTGAGATCAATAAACAATGGACATTCGAACCTGAAGAAAAACCATTAGCTGAAACTTTTGCCAGCATTTACACTTTATTTAACCTTAACCTGACCCAAAACTTTAATTTTGGCCTTGAGATGAGTTTTGAAATGGGTAACGATGGAGAAATTCTGGAATTCAAGGATCCTACTATTAACATAGAAGCCCTAACGGCCTCGTACAGTGGTGAAACAGGTGGTGTCGGAATTGGAAAGTATTTCCTCCTGGACGGAATATGGGACAGACGGCCTGGCCTGTTCGGAAATTTTATGAGCGATGACCTTGACCTAGATGGGGTTCTCGCAATCCGTAGTTGGCTCAATCTTGGTCATTTCATGGACAGCGAACACTACCTCTATGCCGGCGTATTTTTTCGCGATACCACGTTTCTTAGCGGTTCTCTTATTACCAGCAATGATCGGTTACTGAAGGATGATAGCGGCTTAGCAAACACCGAACAATTTAATAATTTTATCATTAGCCTTCATGGCGATGAATTACCCTACGCGTCAGACTGGGCCTATTCGATTGGATTTGTCTACCAGTCTCCAGGTGTAGATGACTCAAACAGCGAAAACAGTTATTTTTTAGGACTGTATGGTGATTTTGATATTTCAGAAGAAACCGAATTCTTTCCCTTTACTGAGTTTCTACTGCGAACTGGTGCTGATGGCGAGGACCAAACCGCTACTACTTTCCTGGTAGGGGCATCATTCCAACACGGGCCGTGGAATTTTGGAACTTCCTATTCCATCCGCCACTTACAAGAAAATGACAGCAGTACACCTTCCATCATCGACCATAATGCACAGATATTCACCAGTTATAACTTTTCTTCAGGTGTTTATATTGATCTGGGATATCAATTTCTTAGAGAAAATGAAACAGATAACCACGTCATTAGCTTAACTATCGGTTTTGTTTTTGACTTCAGCACAAGCTTTGCTAAAGAAAAAGAAGGAGGCGAGGCTCACGAAACTGATAGGAATATAATCCGCCAAAAAATTCGACGATGATTTCATTTTTTTAATACCCACAAGCTTCCGCCAATTTATTGAAGCGGCAAACACTGTAAGAAACCAAATCAACAATAGTTATAAAAAATATTGCTTTTATGTGGGAGCGGCTTCAGCCGCGAAAGAGCAACGTCAATGTACAAATCATGGCTAATAGCCACTCTCACAACTGATTTCCACACACCCCTTTCTTGTGATTCCTAATGCTCTGTCAATCCTATGTTGACGGAGCATTAGGAACGCGCACGGAATAAGTTAATTTTTATCAAAAACTATTCCCGTCAATTATCATTATCTAAAAATATTTTTTCAACTTGTACCATAACGAACGCTCACTGATTTGTAATAATTTTGCGGCTTGTGCTTTGTTATCAGCCGTTTTCTTTAGTGCCAGTCGAATCAAGTTTTTCTCCAATTCCTCAACATGAGGCTGCATAATCAGACTATCTAATTGCAAGACTGTCTCTGATGAGAAATCCTCATGGCTCTCTGCTCCAACGATTTCTCTTGGTAAATGCCGAATATCAATTGTCGCTCCCGCACTCAAAACTACCGCTCTTTCCATTACATTTTCCAATTCTCGGACATTTCCCGGCCATGAATATGAGTTTAGATATTCAATTGCTGATTGACTGAATATCGGATCAGGAACCGAAAATCCCATTTCAAAAATATGTTTTTCAATAAAGTGCTGGGCTAGAGGGATAATATCGCCTCGCCGATCACGCAATGGAGGTAATTCGATAGAAAAAACATTAAGCCGGTAAAATAAATCTTCTCGTAGTTTTTGATCCTTTACTGCTTGCCTTGGATCTTTATTCGATGCAGCAATGATTCTAATATCGATATTGACTGTACGATTACTACCCAATTTTTCGATTGTTCGCTCCTGAAGAACTCTTAGTAACTTCGCTTGCAGGCTAAAATCCATTTCTGTAATTTCATCGAGAAATAAAGTGCCATTATTCGCCAATTCAAATTTTCCCCTATGTTCTTTATTTGCCCCGGTAAAAGCTCCTTTACTATATCCAAATAACTCACTCTCCATAATATCTGCCGGAATAGCAGCACAATTTAATGCCACAAACAATGCTTTATTCCGAGGTGAAAAACGATGGATTTCTCTTGCCACCAGTTCTTTTCCCGTACCGGTTTCTCCCTGAATGAAAATACTTGTTTTTGTGGGAGCCACTTGTTTAATCG
>JALXCS010000245.1 GCA_026990815.1 Methylomonas sp.
GGTCAATACCGTACTTGGTAATGTAAAAACGGCGATGCAGGGTACTTATCATGCCATTCGCCCCAAACATTTACCTCGCTATCTAGCAGAATTCGAGTATCGATTTAATCGACGATTGCCAGCGCGACTGTTGAAATTGGCTGAAGCTTATTGGTAATCAGGAAAATTTTTTTGCTTTTAAAAAAGCTTGTTATTTTTAGGTGGGGATTACAGCTCCAAATATCCCTCTATTCGACCACTTCAATTTACAAAGTATTAATTTTTATTTCAAATGGGTTGGAAAAATGTTCAGTTGCAATTAATTTGTAAGCTTTGGAAACATAATACGACAAAGTATTATTACTTTTTTCATCATAGGAAAAAATGAGCCGTTTTGTTGTAATTTTTAGTTTTGCTTTTTTAATGATATTGCCTTTTAACAACTGGGCGAAATCCCCTGATTGGAGTGCATATTTAAAGGTCTTACAGCATGTAAAACCGGGCGCTAAACATGGAATACCATTGGAGTTTGTTAATTATATGCAGCTAAAAGAATCAGGATTGCTTGAAACTGCATATCATCAAATCTCTAACTTTCCGATTACTGATCTGGAAGGACGTGAAGAAAAGCTGGCTTTTTATATTAATGTTTATAATATCCTAGCCATGAAGATGGTATTGGATCATTGGCCTGTTAAGACTATCAAGGACATCGGAAGTATTTTTCAACCGGTTTGGGGTAAGACTGCGGGAATTATTAGCGGTAAGAAGGTTTCACTGGATGATATTGAAAATAATATATTAAGATTAATGGGCGAACCGAGGATTCATTTTGCCATTGTTTGCGCTTCAGTCAGTTGTCCTGATTTAAGAGCCGAGCCATATATTGCTGAACACTTGAATAGTCAACTTGATGCACAGGTACGCAGTTTTTTGCAGAATGAGAAAAAGGGATTGCGGGTGGAAGAAAAGGAAATTCATGTATCAAAAATATTTGCCTGGTTTGAGCAAGATTTTGACAAAGCGGGAGGAATCAAGACGTTTATTCGCCATTATCGACCCGAATTGCCGGATTTGGAATTCGAAGCCGATATTGATTATGACTGGTCGCTCAACAGTACTGGACAATAGGATCAAGGATGGCTTTTTCACGTTTAATTTTGTTGTTGGTGATTGTCGGTAGCATTGCCGTTTTTTTTTATTATGATTTACAGCATTTTTTGACTCTGGAAATGCTAAAAAGCCAACAGGCTGAAATAATTAATTATAAAAAAATTCATCCCGTTTTAGCGACTGTCTTTTATGGCTTGATTTATATTACTGTGACGGGACTGTCATTACCAGGGGCTGCGATTTTGACATTGGCGGGTGGTGCATTATTTGGTTTACTATGGGGAACGGCAATTGTTTCTTTTGCATCAACAATTGGTGCTACGCTGGCATTTTTGGCGGCGCGTTTCTTGTTTCGTGAAAGCGTCGAAAATCGTTTTGGCAATCGTTTGGCGGCAATCAATGAAGGGATGAGGAAAGATGGCGCATTTTATTTATTTACTTTGCGTCTGATTCCGGTTTTTCCTTTCTTCATGATAAATTTGCTGATGGGATTGACAGCAATTAAACCCCGTACTTTTTTCTGGGTCAGCCAATTAGGCATGTTAGCGGGAACGATTGTTTACGTGAATGCCGGAACTCAATTGGGAAAAATTGAATCATTATCTGATATTTTATCGCCAGCACTAATATTCTCTTTTGTTTTACTTGGGCTTTTCCCGTTACTGGCAAAAACAATGATTGATAGATTCAAAGCACTCAAAGTATACAAAAAATGGCAGAAACCCAAACATTTTGATAATAATTTAGTTGTTATCGGCGCTGGTTCTGGTGGTTTGGTAACGGCATACATTGCTGCCGCAGTAAAAGCCAAAGTCACTCTGATTGAAAAACATAAAATGGGTGGTGATTGTTTGAATACGGGCTGTGTGCCTTCCAAGGCATTAATTCGCTCCAGTCGGTTTCTGGCGCAAGTTAGAGAAGCAAAAAATTTGGGAATTAACCAAGTGAGTGCTGAATTTGACTTTGCAGATATCATGGAACGCATTCAAAAGGTTATCAATAAAGTAGAACCCCATGATTCAGTAGAACGATATACTGAATTGGGTGTAGATGTGATTCAAGGCAGCGCTAAAATTATTTCCCCGTGGGAAGTTGAAATCAGTTCAGAACAAGGCACAAAAATTATAACCGCACGATCCATTGTGATTGCGGCAGGTGCTAAACCATTTGTTCCTGAAATTCCTGGTTTAGAGAAGGTTGATTATTTAACCTCGGATAATATCTGGTCTTTGCGTAAAAAACCAAAGCGGCTATTGGTACTGGGGGGCGGTCCGATTGGTTGTGAATTAGCACAGGCTTTTGCCCGACTGGGTTGTGATGTGACACAAATAGAGATGCTGCCGCGCATTATGATTCGTGAAGATGAAGATGTTTCTAGGGCAGTGATGGAAAAATTTCAGCAAGAAGGTATTCATGTATTTGTGGAGCATACTGCTAAACAATTTAAAGTTGAACAGGGCGAGAAAATTTTAATTGCAGAACATCAAGGAGAACAAGTGCGGATTGTTTTCGATCAGGTTTTATTGGCGATCGGTAGGGCGGCAAATATTGAAGGTTACGGGGTTGAAGAATTAGCTATTGAACTTTCACCAAGAAAAACAGTGGCGGTTAATCCTTTTTTAGAAACCAATTATCCTAATATCTACGCTTGTGGAGATGTTGTGGGGCCTTATCAATTTACTCATACTGCCGCTCATCAGGCCTGGTATGCAGCCGTAAATGCCTTGTTTGGTCAGTTTAAAAAATTCCGTGTTGACTACTCAGTCATCCCTTGGGCTACTTTTACCGACCCTGAAGTGGCCCGTGTTGGTTTGAATGAACAGGATGCAAAACAACAAGGCATTGCCTATGAAGTGACAACTTATGGCATAGATGATCTGGATCGCGCCATTGCAGACAGTGAAGCGTATGGTTTTGTCAAGGTATTAACGGTACCCAGCAAAGATAAGATTCTTGGAGTGACGATTGTCGGGAATCATGCGGGGGATTTAATTGCTGAATTTGTATTGGCTATGAAACATGGGTTAGGGTTGGAAAAAATTCTTGGTACCATTCATATTTATCCAACCATGAGTGAAGCCAATAAATATGCTGCCGGTGTTTGGAAGCGAAACCATGCGCCAGAAAAATTGTTAAAGTGGCTGGCTCGTTATCATACCTGGCGCAGAAAAAAATAATGATCGACTGTTTACCGTATCTGGAAAAAAATGATTTTCCAAAAATTCACCGAAATACTCTGGAAATTTTACAGGTCAATCTTGGGTATCTCTGTAATCTGAGCTGCACACACTGCCATGTTAATGCCGGACCGAAAAGAACGGAGCAGATGGATCGACAGACCATCGATGAGGTTTTAAATTTTATAAGCCATAACAAAGCAATTCATACGCTGGATTTGACAGGTGGAGCGCCAGAAATGAATCCTCATTTTCGTTATATTGTGCGGCAAGCGTTAGATCAGGGGTTGAAAGTGATTGACCGATGTAATTTGGTTATTTTAACAGAACCGGATTATCAGGATGTGGCCGGGTTTTTGGCTGATAACCAGGTGGAAATTATGGCCTCCTTGCCGTGTTATCTGGAGGATAATGTTGATAAACAACGTGGTAAAGGTACTTTTGGTGCCAGTCTTGAGGCACTGCAACATTTGAATCGTTTAGGGTATGGACGGAAAGATTCAAATTTAATTTTGAATTTGGTGTTTAATCCACAGGATGACAGTTTGCCGCCTGATCAGCAACATCTGGAGCAAGCATACAAACAATATTTGCTGAAACATTATGGGATTGTTTTTAATAATCTGTTCGCCATGACCAATTTGCCGGTTCAACGGTTTGGTAGCCAGTTGATTAGCAAAGACCGGTTTGACAGTTATATCCAGTTGCTTAAGGACAATTTTCAAGTGAAAAATCTGGATTCGGTGATGTGCAGAAATACCTTGAGTGTGGATTGGCAGGGCTATGTTTACGATTGTGATTTTAATCAGATGTTGCAATTGCCGTTGACGGGCAAAAAACAATATATTAAAGATATTGCCGATTTATACGGCACATCGATTACAACTTTAGCGCATTGTTATGGTTGTACTGCCGGGCAGGGCAGTAGCTGTGGCGGTGCCATTGGATAAACCTAAGAGAGGAAGTTATGTCAGTTGAACACGATGTATTAGAACGTTATTCAGAAGGCGCTGAAAGTCGGCAGCCTGATTTATGTTGTCCTGTAGATTATGATCGAGAACTACTCGCGTTGTTACCTCAGGAAATTATTGAAAAGGATTATGGCTGTGGCGATCCGTCACGATATGTCCGCGATGGGGACGTGGTTTTGGATTTAGGCTCAGGTTCAGGAAAAATCTGTTATATGGCGGCTCAGCTAGTAGGTAAAAAAGGCAGGGTGATTGGCGTTGATATGAATGAAGATATGCTTGCCCTGGCCAAAAAATATCAACAGGAAATGGCCCAAAAAATTGGTTATGACCGTGTTGAATTTGTTAAGGGACAGATTCAGGATTTGGCATTGGACCTTGACGCCATGAATCAGTAT
>JALXCS010000246.1 GCA_026990815.1 Methylomonas sp.
ATTTCGTATAGAAATATCGTTTTCCAAAATGCAAGCTGTTTGTATTGTTGGGGTTCATATCTTAGCGGTCTTAGCCTTAGCGATGGCGGTAATTCCAATAATTATAAAATTCACAATAATAATTTGTATCTTGCTTTCATTTATTATGAATTGGCACCAAATTCAGTTTTCGAAACATTGTCAGCTGCTACATACTGCATCTGGAGCTTGGCAAATAGGATGTAATAACAAAATAACTCCCATACATATTTTGTCCGAATCAGTGATAACACCGATGGTTATATTTTTATATTTTGAAAAGAAATCGTTGGAAAAACAGTCTATGCTTATATTTAAAGATGCTGTATCTCATGAAGCATTTAGAATCTTGACGGTAGCCCTAAAAATACACTGTTTTAATGATTAGATGGAAACCAAACAACATTACCATTTGAAATTAGCAAAGTTAAAGGATTTACCCACTTTGCCGGAATCGAGCAGTAAAATTATTGCTGCGGTAAATAACGCTGATATTTCTATAGAGGAATTGACGCAGGTGATTTCAACTTCATCTGCATTAACAGGAAGGCTTTTAGGATTGGCAAATTCAGCTTATTTTGGTTGTCCAGGAAAAATAGTAGATCTACGGGTCGCAATAATCCAGGTTTTGGGCTTGAATCTGGTTAAAAGTTTAGCACTGAGTATTTTGCTTTCTAATGAGCTTGATGTCACCAGGTGTCGAAATTTTCATACCTTGAAATTTTGGATGCAAAATATATTGACGGCAATGTTAGCACAAAAAATTTCCATGCTTGCAGGTGATGAAAACCTGAACCCATCGGTTGCCTATACTAGTGGCTTGCTTTTGAATATAGGGTTGTTAGCAATTGTTTATGTGTTTCCTGACGAGTTAAATCAGGTTTTTGTAAGTACGGAAGAGCAAGGCTCGTCATTAAAAAAAGAGATTATTAATGAGATAGGAATAAGTCACTATCAGGTCGGTTTTTTTTTATTAAAGCGTTGGCGATTACCTAACATTTATCCTGATATTTTAAAACAATATGCCGCATCAGAAAGTGGAGAAGAAAAGACCAAGCTTTTAAAAATGATTACAGTTTTGAAGGTTAGTTCTGATTTGGCTGAGCAGATTGCTTCGGCTGAAGACCAAGAATTGCCTATATCAATCCCCGATATAAAAGGAATAGGGCTGGAAAGGTGCGAAATACAAAAACTGGTCAAGCAGCTGATTGAAAAAAGACAAAGTATTGAAGATCTGGCAATTTCAATGGGTGGCAAATGATTGTTGAAAAGGAGGAGTTAAATCACCTATTAGACAAATTTGGTGTCCAGGACATTATATTTGATTTAATCAGTTCGCTGTCAGCAGTTAAGGGGCTGTCGGAAATAGATGGCTATTTTGCGGGTGATGAAAAAGAATTAGTTTTAAATGCGTTGAATGTTTTGATTGACAATCAAGACATGGAGCGATGTTCATTTTATTTGTTAGATGAAGAACAATGCCTTGTCAATTTAACCGGATTGAGTAGTGATGAGCATATTTCAGGAAAAACATTGGTTAATTATAAACCAGTAAAGTTTAAAGTTGGTGAAGGGATTATTGGCTTGGCTGCTAAAACACAGGAAATGCAAGTTTGTAATGATTGCAAAAATGATCCTCACTTCCAGGATATTCAAAAAACCCGAGACTGTTTTCCTGGTTCTTTAATTAGTGTCCCTGTTTTTGCGGAAAATCAATTGCTGGGAGTACTTAATATCTCTCACCCTGAAGCAAATTATTTTACTGATTGGCATATCCGGCTGCTACAAATCTATAAGAACATGCTTGGACAATTGATTACCAATTGCCGCCTGTTTCAAAAGATGGAAAAACAAATTGCAAAAAGAACCGAGGAACTGGAAAAAACCTTAAAAAATGTCGAGCAGCTTAAAGATCATTATGAAAATCAGGCGATGATTGATGATCTAACTAACTTGTTTAATCGTCGTTATTTTTATATTCAGGCGGAAAGGGCTATTGCTAACACCATTCGTTATGGAGAAATGCTGTGTTTATTGATTATCGATATTGATTTTTTTAAAAAACTGAATGACAGTTTTGGCCACCAGGGAGGGGATGAAGTACTTAGCCATGTCGCGGCAATTTTAAAATCCCAAGTGCGTGATTCAGATATTCTGGTGCGCTTTGGAGGTGAAGAATTTGTCATAATTTTTACCGATACTACCTGCAGAAATGGAGAGGTATTTGCTGAACGAATCAGAGAAGCCATTGCGCAAAGTGAGTGTGATTTTAAAGGGGATAAATTAAAAACCACCGTCAGTATCGGTGTTTATTGTTTGAGTCAATCGCGTGCAAAAAAAGATCGGGACGATATAGATGCCATCATTAACCGTGCGGATTTGGCATTATACAGAGCAAAGGAAACTGGCAGGAATAAAGTGGTTGTTTTTACGCCATCATTGTTACAAAAAAATAAACACCTCAACTAATCAGTTGTATAATCAACCCATTTTTATTTCCGGGCTGGTTAATAAAACGATTTCAATAACAATCAAATTCTCATCGGGTTTTTTCTGAATCGGGAGGAATTTCTAATTTTATTGAGACGGAACCATGCCATTCATCAATTTAATCCTGATTTTTAGAGAAAAATGGCGCTTTATTGTGGAATCGTAGGTTTGCCTAATGTTGGTAAATCGACACTGTTTAATGCATTAACCCAGGCAACCATAGCTGCCGAAAATTATCCTTTCTGTACCATCGATCCCAATATTGGCGTTGTAGCGGTTCCAGATCCACGAATTGATAAACTGGCAGAAATTGTAAATCCTGAAAGAACCTTACCTACAACGATAGAATTTGTTGATATCGCAGGGCTGGTTGCTGGTGCTTCAAAAGGCGAAGGGCTGGGTAACCAGTTTTTGGGTAATATCCGGGAGACCGATGCTATTGCTCATGTAGTTCGTTGTTTTGAGGATGACAATGTTGTTCATGTTGCTGGCAAGATTGACCCGGTCGCTGATATTGATGTTATCAATACTGAATTGGCGCTTGCTGACATGGCAACAGTAGAAAAAGCATTGCGGCGGGTAAGTAAGCTTGCTAAATCAGGGAACAAGGAAGAAAAGGCAAAGAAACAGCTTTTTGAAAAAGTAACTGAGCATTTGGATGCCGGGAATCCGGTCAGAACAATGGAATTGACGGATGATGAGTTGCCTTTGGTTAGAGAGTTATGCTTGTTAACCCAGAAACCGACAATGTATATTGCCAATGTGCAAGACGATGGCTTTGAAAATAATCCCATGCTGGATCAAGTAAAAGAATTTGCTAGCCAGGAAAATGCTGTTGTAGTACCTGTTTGCGCTGCCATAGAAGCAGAAATTGTGCAATTGGAAGATGATGAAAGAAAAGAGTTTCTGGATGATTTAGGACTAGAGGAACCGGGATTAAACCGAGTAGTAAGAGCTGGTTATGAATTATTGAACTTATCTACCTATTTCACTGCCGGAGTTAAAGAAGTTAGAGCCTGGACGATACCCGTTGGTACATTAGCGCCACAAGCAGCGGGCGTTATTCACACGGATTTTGAAAAAGGCTTTATTCGGGCAGAAGTCGTATCCTATGAAGATTTTATTGCCTATAAGGGTGAGCAAGGCGCTAAAGATGCCGGGAAATGGCGATTAGAAGGGAAGGATTATGTCGTTCATGATGGTGATGTTATCCATTTCAGATTCAATGTTTGACATTCTCAAAAGAGATTAATAGAATACTTAGCTCTTTTGATCCCTTCCAAAAGGCGATGTAGCTCAGTCCGGTTAGAGCGCAGGATTCATAACCCTGAGGTCGGTGGTTCGATCCCACCCATCGCCACCAATTATTTCAATGAGTTAGCGATTTTTTAGTCTGGTTACATTTTCGAGTGCAACCGATTTTGCAACGATTCCTTCTAGTTTGTTAGCGTAGTCACTTAGATGGTCAGGTGCTAAATGGGCATAACGTTGCACCATTTCATAACTATTCCAACCACCCAGTTCTTGTAGTACATTTAATGGTGTCCCATTCTGAACATGCCAACTTGCCCAAGTATGGCGTAAACCATGCCAAGTAAAGTTTTCAATACCTGCACGTTCTAATGCTTTTCTCCACCATTTTGTACCCGCTTTAGTAATAGGTTTTCCTCTATAGGTAAATACTCTTGTATGGTGGTTTCCTAGTTGGTTAATTAGTACGTCAATAGCATCTTGATTTAACGGTACTCTTATTACCTTACCATTTTTTGATTGATCTGCATGAATCCATGCAATTTTATTTTGCATATCAACTTGAGACCATTCTAGACCGGTAACATTAGATTCTCGAAGTCCAGTCGCCAAGGTAAAAATAGTCATTGCCTTGGTATGCACAGGTAGTTCTTTTAGTAATCGAGTTGTTTCATCTTGTGTCAGCCAACGTAAACGTTGATTATCTTCCTTAAACCTGCGTATATGCGGTACATTATCAATCCAATTCCATTGCTTGTTTGCTTTATTAAGAATTGAGCGGATTAATTCTGTTGTGCGGTTTACACGAGTTTTTCCTGTAACTTTGAGTTTGGCTTGGATGATTTTTTCAATTAGATCGGTGTCAATTTTAT
>JALXCS010000247.1 GCA_026990815.1 Methylomonas sp.
CTCCATAACAACGGCATCACTTTCCTCAATATGATCAAACCCTTGCAAATGCAAAACACCATGCACAATAATATGTGCCCAATGATCAAAAACTGATTTTCCTTGCTGCTCAGCTTCCTTTTCAATAACAGGCGCACAAACCACCAAATCACCTAACAAGTTAATTTCAAGATTATTAGGGGCATCTAATGGAAAGCTTAATATATTGGTAGGACCCGACTTTTGTCTATATTGATGATTAAGTGCCGTGCTTTCATTCTCATCAACAATACGAATCAGAATCTCACTATCCTGATTGCTTCCAAGTAACGCAAGGGCAGCCCATATCTTAATTTGACTATCATCAGGTATTTTTGAACATTGGAATATTCTCTGAATCTCCAAAATCATGATTGGTTCTTTTCAAAAGTTTCATAGGCAGAAACAATCCGCTGTACAATCGGATGCCGAACAACATCACGAACACCAAAATGGGTAAAACTAATACCCTCAACATCTTTCAAAACCTGCATGGCATGTAATAGCCCTGACATTTTCTCTCGAGGCAAATCAATTTGGGTAACATCGCCAGTTACCACCACAGTCGAGCCAAATCCAACGCGGGTTAAAAACATTTTTATTTGTTCGGTTGTGGTATTTTGCGCCTCATCAAGAATAATGAAAGCATCATTTAATGTCCTGCCCCGCATAAAAGCCAGAGGCGCTACTTCAACGATATTCCTTTCAATCAGTTTTTCGACGTGTTCGAAACCCAACATCTCGTACAAGGCATCATAAAGTGGCCGTAGATAGGGATCAACTTTTTGGGCCAAATCGCCCGGCAAAAAACCCAGTTTTTCTCCCGCTTCTACTGCTGGCCGAACCAGGACAATTCTTCGCACTTTATCCGTTTGTAGAGCCTCAACTGCGCATGCTACAGCCAGGTAGGTCTTGCCCGTCCCTGCCGGGCCTACGCCAAAATTAATATCATGCCCCAATATTCTTTTTAAATAATCTTGCTGATTAATGCCTCGACCTTTAATTAAACCGCGTCTGGTTTTGATTAGAACAACAGTCTCAATTTCGGAATTAGGAATGCTTTTAAGATGGTCAATCGATGCATCTTGCATCGACAAATGCACCTGTTCAGCAGTGATCATTTCATTTTCAGTGGCTTCAAATAGACGATGCAAAACTGTTTTGGCAGTCTCCATTGCTTGCAAATTGCCAGTTAATTTGAAATGATTTCCCCGATTTGCGATTTCTACTTTTAGTCGCTTTTCGATAAGCTTTAAATGGTCGTTAAACTGGCCGCATAATGTGGCTAACCTATCGCTATCAGCAGGAAGTAGTGAAAATTCTATTGTGGCAGATGTAATTGAAGTCAAATTGAAATGTTAAGCTAATGATGACAGCTCCACCAATCTCCCTCGCAAGGAATTCGGCAAAGCCTCGGTGATATGAACATCGACAAACTGCCCAATCAGGCGTGGGTGGCCAGTAAAATTTACAACGCGATTATTTTCCGTTCTGCCTGTCAATTGTAATGGGGTTTTTTTGGACTTTCCCTCAATCAATACCGTTTGAACCGTCCCCACCATGTTTTTTGAGAGATCCATTGCCATACGATTAATGCGGTTCTGCAATATTTGTAACCGCTGTTTTTTCACTTCTAAAGCAACATTGTCGCTCATTTCAGCTGCAGGAGTCCCCGGACGCGGACTATAAATGAAACTAAAAGAAAAGTCATAACCAATTTTTTCAATCAAATCCATTGTTTCTTCAAACTGAGCTTCAGTTTCCCCGGGGAAACCAATGATAAAATCTGAAGATAAACTGATACCCGGCCTAACTGCTTTTATTTTGCTAATGATCTGCAAATAATCTTCTCGCTTATGACCCCTTTTCATTTTTTCCAAGACCGCATTACTACCACTTTGCGCCGGTAGATGAAGATGATTAACTAATTGAGGTATTTCAGTGAAGGCATCAATCAATTCATCAGTAAATTCCACAGGATGGGATGTCGTAAAACGGATACGATCAATACCTTCAATAGCAGCCACATAGTGTAATAACAAGGCGAAATCGGCACTATCACCATCATCCATTAACCCACGGTAGGCATTAACATTCTGCCCGAGCAGATTGATTTCCCTAACGCCCTGCTCCGCCAAATGTGTGATTTCAGCGATTATATCATCAACAGGTCGGCTTACTTCTTCTCCACGTGTATAAGGAACTACGCAGAAAGTACAGTACTTACTGCAACCCTCCATGACCGAAACAAAGGCTTTCGGTCCTTCCGCTCTTGGTTCCGGTAGCGAGTCAAACTTTTCAATTTCAGGAAAAGAAACGTCGATCACATGTTTTTGTTTATTTCTAACCTGATCCAGCAATTCCGGCAAGCGATGCAAGGTCTGCGGCCCAAAAACAATATCCACATACGGTGCGCGTTTCTGAATAGCCTCGCCTTCCTGGCTGGCAACGCAACCACCAACACCAATAATGACATCATCACGTTTTTGCTTGATTTTATGCCAACGTCCTATGGCAGAGAAAACTTTTTCCTGCGCTTTTTCTCTGATTGAACAGGTGTTTAATAACAACACATTGGCTTCTTCAGGTTTGTCCGTCAACTCCAATCCATGTGAAGCCATTAGTACATCCTGCATTTTGTCGGAATCATACTCATTCATTTGGCAACCATTGGTTTGAATATAAAGTTTTTGCGCCATTATTTCCTTGTCAAGTCTTAAATAAATACTCTAAAAATAAATTATACCTCCAATTTTATCATAAGTTCCTGACTTTGCTGTAATTGGGCAACTGACAAGCAAAATTGACGAGAAAATTCTTTATCAAATTAATATTTAAGACATAAAAAACAAGGATTTTAATTAAAGTGCTCAAAATAAGCATTATCACATTTCAAGACAATCTACTTGATCACAAACTTCTAAAACAGCTGTGATGGCATTTATTCTATTGGTGTGGGTATTTTTTCTTATTTTACACAATGGCAAAGTCGACTTTTGCAAAATCTTATAGATTTCAACCTTGGTCAAATCCGGCTTAAGTTCCAGCAACAAAGCAATTACACCTGAAACCAGTGCTGCAGACATGGAACTTCCAGAAACAAAATCATAAGTGCCATGCGGTAAAGTTGTCAGGATTTGCTCTCCTGGGGCGCTAAAAGGACGCCTTTGAGTTACCTGGGCGGATTGCTCTGACACCGGTATGACATCATCCAATGATGCAGGGAAACGCAATTTTTCTTCAGTAGAATCAGCAGCAACGATAATCATTCCCTTTTCAATTGCTTTTTCAAGTAGAGTTTGAACCAAAGGATCACGAGGCCCGGACAAACTCATATTCAGAATATCGGCGTGTAATTTAATCGCTGTATTGATAGCTAACGCAAGCGTAAAACTATTGCAAGCCGCTGAAAAAGAATCTATTTTGTCGGGCCAACATGCCTTCAGAACAATCAGCGTGGCGTTTGGGGCAACGCCAACAATGCCTTTGTTATTGTCTTTTTGAGCAACAATAGTTCCGGCAATTGCTGTACCATGCACATCACTATTAAAACTGGCAGAAATACCTAATGCTAAATTTTTAGTCATTTTTATTTGACCAGTCAGATCCGGATGCCGGATATCCACCCCAGTATCAATGATTGCTATGGTGACATTTCGACCGGTCGCTACCCCATGAACACGTTCAATTTCTAATTCATGTAAATTTGACTGAAGTTTAAAGTAAGGATCATTATAGCGATGAGCTTGAGTTTTAAATTGATGCATTTGTTGCACAATTTTTATTCGCTGGTCAAGCCTTAGTTTTGCCATGATTTCTTTCATCGACAAACTTTCTGGAACTAGATAAACAGCACAATGAATACCAACTTCGGTCATTGGCCACTCTGTTAATTTGCGCAAACTATATTTACCTTCAATATAGGAAGTAATCCGTTGGCTCCATGTAGAACTTTGATATATACCTCTTCGCCGATAAGATGAAGAAATTAAAGTACCAGAAACCCTGTTAATTGACTGATCAGGAAAACCAATGAGTATTATCCGATTTTCCGTTTCTGGGTTATTTAATGTAGAAAGCGTTAAAAGCTCTTCACTGGAAACCAATTCAGCACTTTCCAAAGTCATCGAACTAGCCATACAAACAAATACCATCAGCAATGAAAAATGTTTCATCTTGATCACCCCGGATTCAGGTTGTTTTGAGAAATCATGGCATAGCTTGGTTCCGCAAAAATGACTTGAGGATTGTTACGCAATTTAGAAACTAGCTCTGTTATTTGTTGTTTCGTCATTTGCTTCTCAGAATTCCCAATACGGACATTCAATACACCTTGTGACGTTGGCCCGGAAACTATCTGCCCCTGGAATATATCTAAAATTTTAACAATCTGTTCCGAAGTCACATCAGGGACAAAAACAACCCGTATTTCATTTTTCCCGGCAGCTTCATTTTCCGTGCTGGAAAGCGTTTGAAATTGATTCCCAAGGTAAAAACTCTTGCTGAAAATACCGGGGATAAGCAATAAAAAAACAAATGACATAACACCAGCCAAAATCAACCCGGGATGATTCCCAAACAATTTTTTACGATTGATGCCAATTCTCTGTCTCCAGAAATCAAATAAACCATTAACAATGCCAGTTTTTCGATTAGACAAGGGTTCAGCTTGGTGTATCCGGTTTTTCAATTGTGAAAAAGCCACATTAGCAGCGCTATCGGCAACATCTTCCTGCTGAACGAAAGCTGATAGCTTCTGCAAATTAGTTAATTCAATTCGGCAGACAAGGCAAGCATTAATATGGTCTTCTACAAAATCCTTATCGTTAATATCCAGAGTTTTATTGACATACCAAGGTAATAGCAATGAAACTTTCTGATGATCTGTATTGGTCTTATTTTGGCTGTTTTTCATTGTTTGCCCCCTGACATCAAGTCAACATTTTCAAGTCTTAGAAGGATTGGTGCGAGTTTTTTACGGGCATGATGCATTCGGGTTTTTACTGTGTTTTCTGGACATCCCATTAATTCAGCAATTTCACTGTAATGAAGGCCTTGAAAATAGGTTAATTCAATGACAGTTCGTTGTTCAAGTGATAACAAAGCCATCGCAGTTTCAAGCCAGTTAGTCATTTCAAGTTTATCAATTTCAGTGTCATCCGTACTGAATAATGGATTTTCAGAGGCCATTGCATCCAAGGATTCTGACTCATCAAAACGGGACGCCTTGAAAGTCTTTCTCACTTTATTATAAGTAATACCAAAAATCCAAGTAGAAGGCCGACAATTATGATTATAGGTCTCCGCTTTTTCCCACACGACATACATCACTTCATTGATGATTTCATCCATCCGTTCTTGACGGCCATGACTGCGTGAAATAAAACGAATCAAGCGATTGTAATAAGTGTGATATAGCTGTTCCAAAGCATCTTCTTCTCCATTGGCAATCCGTGATATCAGCGCAGCTTCCCTGCAATCTTGCTGATTTGCAGCTGTTTTAGTATCCAAATTTGCTCCGTAATGGGTCATCATGGGTTAAACCGGTTTTCAGTATAAAAAGAATTACTGTCTGCCCGTCAATTCCAGATTCAAACCAAAAGGTTCAATATGATTTAATTATTTTTTAAGAAAGTGCAATTTTCAAAAAATCAAAGCAAAAAAATCGGAGCAATATTAGCAATTTCCTAAAAGCCAACAGAAATTGAAAAAATAAAGCTAGGTTTAATCTTTTCAGGGTCATAAGCCCATTGGGTCATGGTGGTGTCGCTCGCAAAAGTCGAATCGACATATCGAAAATCAAATGCCGCAAATTTATAAAAGTAGGAGAAACCGGCATTCCAATAAAGATAATCATATTCAAGAACGGGTTTCACCTGACTGTAACCGATGCCAGCGGAAAACTCAATTACATCAGTAACCGGGTAACGTCCAGTAATTTCATAATTGCCAACAACATGGCCATGATTGTAAAAATCTTCTGAAAAAGAAGTTGAAATGGTTATTAAGTCACTATAATGCAATAAAAAATAAAACTCATTGTAATCGGAATCATGACCGAAAATTTTGCCATCATAAAGGTATCGAGTCCATTGCACATCAAACCGCCAATCTTCATTTAGATTGTATGTCCAGCCAAAGTAAGGGGTAATCTCAACATTAGCATTATCATCAAAATCATCATCGCCAAAATCGACATTGATAACTGAAATACCCACAAACACACCTGAGTCATGTTCATAATCCAGATTTGCATGGATCGCTAAGTCGCCATCAGTTTTGGAATACCCTCGCCAGAAGTAATCTGTTGCTCCGGTTAGTGTTGCACTGAACTCTGAATAAGTTTGTGCTGAATAAAAGATAACAATCCATAATAATGTCGAGGAAATAGCGGCTAGTGTCTTATTTTTATTATTCATGCAAGATGCAGAACATTAGGAAGATTCATACAAACAAATATCTACTTTATTCCCCACAAAACTCAGGAAGACAAAAAAAATCCTTACATTTTTCTTCACTGTTCCATTTTCTTCAAAATACCCCCCTGGTTTCATCAAATTGTAACACGATTTGAACTTTTATCATTGAATCCGGAATAAACAGTCAAACAAGTATTCAAATCAATTTTTGATGCTAGTAATTAAAATGCGAATGCCATCACACTTTTCCATGATCATGGCATTATTAATACGGCTGACTTTACAAGAGACCAAGGACATGCAAAAAAAAGATACTAAAAAAATCGTCGTTTATTCCCATGATACCTTCGGACTAGGCAATGTTCGCAGAATGTTGGCCATCACCGAGCACCTTTTGGATACCATACCTGATTTGTCAATTTTACTGATTTCAGGTTCGCCAATGATTCATAGTTTTCGTCTTCCAGGAAGCCGATTTGATTATCTCAAATTACCAACTATTGGTAGAACACTATCGGGCGAATATATCGCAAAAAAATTGGAAACCAACTTTGATGAATTAGTAACAGTTCGTTCACAAATTATTCAGGCAGCTATCGCCAATTTCATTCCCGATGTCATGATAGTTGATAAAAAACCTCGTGGTATTGCAGACGAGCTACAACCAACGTTAGAGTTGATTCACAGGGAAATGCCACTAACAAAAGTAGTTTTACTGTTACGTGACATACTTGATGACCCAAAAATCACCCACCGAATTTGGCAGAAAAATAAATATTTTCAAAGTATCCATAGATACTACAACTCTATTCTGGTGATGGGCTCACGAAAAGTTTTTGATCTTTCAAAGGAATATAAATTTCCTGACAATATCACAAAAAAAGTAACCTATTGTGGTTATATTAATCGAAATCATATTGTTGCAGAAAATAACAAACCAGGACTTTCGTCCAAATTTAACCGCACAGATGTTCTCGTAACTGTTGGCGGGGGGGAAGATGGCCTATTCCCCCTAAAATGCTTTTTGAAAGGCCTTGCCCTAAACAACACATATAAGGCAATTTCTGCGACAATCATTACCGGCCCAGAAATGTCCGAGCGGCATCGGGAAGAAATCCAACAAATGGCAAGCTTATTTCCTAATGTCCATGTTTTGGATTTTGTTACTGAACTCCCAGCACATATTTTTGCTTCTGAATTGATTGTCTCTATGGGTGGATATAATACAGTTGTCGAAATACTGGCCATGAACAAACCAGTTATCATTATACCTCGCGTAAAGCCAGTATTAGAACAATTGATTCGTGCAACCCGTATGGAAGAAATGGGGCTACTTCAATGCATTCATCCTGACGAGGTATCTCCCAAACTGTTGATGCAAGCAGTTACTTCTCAACTTGAAAAACGCAACAACAATATAAATGCAACAGAGATAATTGACTTTAATGGCCTTGGCTCTGCGACCCAAACAATTGAAAAAATGATGGTTCATGACAGCGAAAAAATTGTCAAACAAATATGGGCAAAAAAAACCTTAAAGTCAATTAATCATCAAGAGGTAAAAACATGCTCGGCTTTCTTGTAAAAACCTTTCCCAAAGTATCAGAAACGTTTGTCCTCCAGGAAATTTTAGCGCTTCAGGATGAAGCTTATGATATGGCTATTTTTTCCCTACAAAATCCGACCGATGATAAATTTCACCACGCTTTTAATTCAGTAAAGGTGGAAGTCAATTATTTAACGCCCGAATTCTGGAGACGTTGGCAATCAATCAAAATCCATCTTCGATTGATTACCCAACAGTTTTGTACTTATTGGAATACGCTTTATTTATCTCTGATAAAAAATGATGATGCTTCCCTGGAACAATTTTTCCAGGCTGTTTATCTCACTGGACTGATTCAAAAACAAGGCATTCAACACCTGCATGTCCATTTTGCCAGCGAACCCGCCGGACTGGCGGAACTGGCCAGCAGATTATGCGGAATTACATACAGTATTTCCGCTCATGCCAAAGATATTTATCTGCAAAACCCAGCTTGCCTGACCAGAAAAATATCCAATGCACAATTTGTCGTGACTTGTACCGAATATAACCGGCAATATCTGCAATCGATCAACACCTCTAAAACCCCAGTTTATCGGGTTTATCATGGTATTGATGCAGCCAGAATTAATTCTGAAAATAACCAGAAAATCACCCCGCTTCGATTCGATCGCCTGCACATTCTGAGTGTCGGAAGATTGCAAGAAAAAAAAGGCTTTCCAACGCTGATCACTGCTTGTCAGCTTTTGAAAAAGGCCGGCTATTCATTCCAATGCGATATTGTCGGTTATGGCCCCTATATGGAAACGTTACAGGCATTTATTGAGCAACATCAACTAAAGGATCTAGTCAGGCTTTGGGGTAAATTGACGCATGATCAGGTCGTTGCTTTATATCGCCAGGCCGATATATTCACTTTACCTTGCCAGATAACGGATGATGGTGACCGGGATGGTATTCCCAATGTTTTGATGGAAGCCATGACTTTTGCCATACCGGTTATATCCACCAAAGTATCAGGTATTCCTGAAATCATCGAAAACAACAAAACCGGTTTACTGATCGAAGCTAAAAATCATCACGCGCTGTTTGCAGCCTTGCAGCGTCTGATAGATGAACCTGAGCTGCGCAAACAACTGGGCAAAGCCGGTAGGCATAAAGTAACAACCCAATTTTCATCCGATCAACATATTGTGCAATTAAAAACACTTTTATCAAAAGCTTTACAAAACAGAGGCGACATTAACTTACTTGAGCCTATCACTGGAGAACAACATGGCTAATGAAATTGCCTATATCGTTAAGGGCTTCCCCCGTTTATCTGAAACATTTATCAGTAACGAAGTATTATTGCTCGAACAATCGGGAGTGGCCATCAAACTGTTTTCAGTCAAGCGGCCTGATGAAACACTGCAACAAGATACTGTTTCACAAATCAAGGCAAAACCTGTTTATTTACCGGCTGTGACTTCTGTTTCAAACACTTTTTTGCCAGTTTGGCTGGCACAAAATAGTCGTCCATTCATCAAAGCCCATGTCAATCTGGCCGTAAAACAGCCGTTTAACTTTTTTGCTTGTCTTTTTAAAGCGTTGTCGATGATGATTATTTATCGTCATAGACTGTTTGCAAAACCCAAAAAGGTTTTTCTGAAAGAATTCATTCAGGCGGTATATATTGCCGATCAAATTATCCAGTCTGGCAATATTCGCCATATCCATTCACACTTTTGTCATGGTGCGACCACTATTGCCTGGTTTGTCAGCAAACTGACCAAACTCCCTTTCAGCTTTACGGCTCATGCCAAGGATATTTATCAAAAAAACCAGAATCCAGGCAATTTGTTGATTAAAAAAATTCAAGCCGCATCTTTTGTTGCCACCTGCACAGGTGCTAACAAGCGTTATCTGGATCAACTGGCAGACCCTCAAAAAATCAAACTGATTTATCACGGTCTGGATATCTCTTTTTTCACCCCTGAAAAACAAAACTCAGAAGAAAAAATTCAAGAAATATTATCGGTTGGCCGTTTTGTTGAAAAAAAAGGCTTCAATTATCTGATTGAAGCCTGTGCACTTTTGAAAAATCGTGGCCTGCAATTTCATTGCCTTATTATTGGTGAAGAAGGTGAAGCCTATCCTGCATTAAAGGCCAAGATCGAGGAACTAAACCTGGGTGATCAAATCAGTCTGGAAAAACCAAAAGCGCATAATGAACTGAAACAGATCTACCAACAAAGTGATATTTTTGCCCTTCCTTGTCAAATCGTCAATGATGGCGATCGAGATGGCATCCCCAATGTGTTGGTTGAAGCAATGGCCTGTGGGCTTGCGGTAGTTTCAACTAATATTTCCGGCATACCGGAATTAATCAAACATCAGCATAATGGTTTGTTAGTTACACAAAAAAACAGTGCAGAACTGGCTGATGCATTAGAACAATTATTGACTGACCAAACTTTATCGGTGCAATTGACTGATAAGGCCAGAGATACTGTTTTAAAGGAGTTTGATTCAGAAAAAACAACCCAGTATTTACATCGATTATTCGACAATTGTATGGGTTGTGTCACGCAAAATTCAACAGGAAACGAGGAGATTTCCAGTGCCAATACCTGAATCCTATTTGCATCATGAACAGCAACAAATCCATTTACCAGTATCAATTTTTAAGGAACCCTATCACCAATATACAGCAAAAGAATTGCTGGACTATTATCGGCACAGACAAACAGTAAAATTTTTCCCCGTCTGTGAAGTAGATCAAACCACTCCAGATTTTATCGAAAAAGTTTTACATAATGAATTTGAATTTAATCATGAAACTTATGCGCTTGGACCAGTAATAAACTGGTTAAAAAATCCCAGTGATGATATTGAATGGTTGATACTGCTACATAAAGGTTATTACCTGGTTGGACTGATGAAATTATTCCATGAAACCGGTAATAACCAATACTTAAAAAAATGGATAGATTTGACGGATTCCTGGATTGATCAGGTTAATGATCCTGGTTTTATTGCCACTGATGTGACTGGCCGGCGCATTCAGAACTGGATTTATGTCTTTTATTATCTCATTGACAAGCATTCACAGACCGAGGTCAACAATGGTTTTTTGTTGCGCTTTCTTACCTCTTTGGAAAAACAGGTGGACTATCTCATCAATCATCTGGCGCCGGCAAGAAATCACAGAACCCTGGAATTACATGCGGTTTTCCTGGCCGCCTTGGTTTTTCCTGAATTTAAAAAAGCCGATCACTGGCTGAGTTTCTCTTTGCAAGCATTGGCAGACAATGCTGATACAGATATTCTTGCTGACGGTGTCCATTGTGAATTATCAACTTTCTACCATCACATTGTCTTGAAAAATTTGTTGGCTATCAAGCGTCTGGCGACACTCAATCAAATCACCATGCCGGAACGTTTTGATGCCGCTGTTATTCGAGCCCTGAATTTTTCTTTGTTCGTTCACAGACCTGACGGCCAAATACCCAGTCTTAGTGATGGAGACAGCGGTTGTTTTTATGAGCTGTTACAACTGGGATATGAATTATATGGTGGAGAACACTTACACTTTGTCTTTAGTCAAGGCAAACAGGGATCTCCACCTGACAATGCCGTACAAGCTTTTGTTGACAGCGGCTATTTTATCTTGCGTAGTCCCTGGGAAAAACAAGACGAGCCATACCACGATGCCCGATATCTGGTTTTTGACTGCGGACCTTTGGGGGCTGGCAATCATGGTCACCTCGATCTTCTGAATATTGAGATGTCAGCTTATGGCCGAAGTCTGATTGTTGATCCGGGCCGTTATACCTACGATGAGTCCGGAGAAACCAACTGGCGGGTTTTGTTCCGTAGTACCCGATATCACAATACCGTCGAAGTAGATGGTAACAATCAAATAAATTACAACTATAGCGCCCGAAAAGGTAAATATAAAATATCGGGCCCACATGCCAAACCGGAAGTTATTAATTTTGTCAGTGGCAATCAGTGTCAACTGTTGCATGGCAAAGCTTTAAGCCACCAATACAGCGTTACGCACCAACGTAAAATTTTCTTTATCAATGGTGAATATTGGTTGATATGGGATATTTTGCAGGATAACCAGAGCCATCAATATGCATTACGCTACCACCTAGCACCGCAGGCACAAAATCATACCCATATTCATCAAACTGGCAATATTGTATCTGTAAATTCTCCTGGTTTGTTGTTGATGCAGGCTACTTCGCACGAAACGGAAGCATTAATTGAACCGGGCTTTATTTCAACAGTTTATGGTAAAAAACAGCAAGCTCCGATCATCAACTTTCAATGTCACACCGACAACACGATTTTTGATTCGTTACTGTTTCCCTATAAATACCATCGTCCTGAAATTGCCTGGAATATGCTTGATGCTGAGACAAAACAGCAAGAAACTAATCCTGGTACAACTTCCACATTTTGTCTAACTATAAAAACAGGATCCGAAACCAAAAAGGATTTATTTTTTATTGCCCACGATAACAAGCCGAGACGATGGCAATATGGCGTTTTTAATTGTTCTGGCTATTTTTGTTATTTCCGCCTTAATGAGGAAAACCAACTGGACAATTTTTTTACCGGTCCTGAAAGCTTTATTCACATGGAAGAGCAGCCATTGATAATGAAGGGGAGAAAATGATGAGTCAATATCAAACAGCTATAATTCCTGTTGACAACACATTGAATCATCTTGAAACAGCTTTAAATGCTAAAACAATGAAAAGCATTTTTCAGCAACAAATGTGTCTAGATCAATCGGCTACGATTGTCGATTGCCAAATTGAGCGAATAAAATATAAACCGCAAAAAAACTGTCATGTCAGTTATCGTTTAAGCATCAAGAATCATAACTTAAATTCAATAACTGAACAATTAGTTTGTTCCCGGTTTTATGAACGATGCGGTTCAGTATCACGTTTTATTAAAGAAAGTGCCAAAAATCCGATGCCAGGCAGGTTATTACATATTCCAGAACTAGATTGTGTTACTTGGGTTTTCCCTAATGACCGCAAATTAAACCATCTCCATGAAGTCATAGATAGCGGTTTTCTCAATCAACACATTGCTCCCATTCTGGTTAATAAGTACGCTGGAGTTGATTGGTCAATCAAAAATTTTCAGACTCAAATGATCCGCTATGTACCAGAACAAAGCTGTAGTGTGCGCGTAGAACTCGATATAGAAGATAAGTATACCTCAAAGCAAAAAACCTTTGTCGCCTTTGGGAAAACCAGTTATAACAATAGTGGCGCTACAATCTTTCAACTGATGCGCCAACTCTGGCAAAGTTCGGCACTTTATAAACAACAAATCAACATTCCAAAACCACTCCTCTATCATTCAGAATTAAGAATGTTTTGGCAATCGGGTGTGCCAGGCTTGATGCTATCAGAATTACAAAATCAACCTACTGTGTTCATAAAAAGTGTGGAAAATGTCGGCAAACAATTAGGTTTGTTACATCAGATTCCAATGGTTGGTTGCCAGCGTCAAGATCAAACGGTTAACCTCCAGGAATTAACTAGAGTTAAACAATTGTTATACAAATTTAATGCGCCTGCAAAGAACAAAATCTTGCTACTAATTAACCGACTTGAGAAATTATTGCCATTAGATCCTTCCAGAAAATATGTAACCTTACATGGTGATTTACATCTGAAAAATATTCTTGTCGATGGCGAACAAATTTATCTCATCGACCTGGATAATATCTGTATAGGTAGCCCCCTACAGGATATTGGCAGTTTTATTGCAGCCATCCTTAATCTAGAATTAATGGCGTCAATGCCTTCACAATTAGCGAAACAATCCATTCACGCTTTTTTATCGTGTTATCGTCAATCAGTACCTTGGTCAATCAACGAGCTATCTTTACGCAAACACGTTGCCCTGGCTTTAATTGTTGAACGAGTATTCCGTAGTTTTACCCGATTAAAGTCTGGACGGTTGGAAATCATAGAGAACTTGGCTCTTGAGGCTGAAATGCTCCTGGACAATACCTTTACTCCTGATTGGCTACAAACTGGAGAATGCCATGAATAACAAACCTTTGCTGTTTTTATACTGCCAACATTCTTTAGGCATGGGACATTTACGACGATCCATTGAAATGACCAAAACGCTGGTAAATCATTTTCGCATTGTATTTATTAATGGCGGGCGGATCCCAGAATCAATTCTATTCCCTGATAATATTGAATTTGTTAATTTACCACCATTGGGAATGGGCGCTAATGGTACCCTGCTTAATCAGTCTGATCATCATAATCTGGATAGTGCCAAGAAATTACGACAGGAAATGATTCTGGAACAATTAATAAAACATCAACCGGATGTTTTATTAATTGAATTATTCCCATTTGGTCGTAAAAAATTTGCATTTGAATTATTACCACTATTAAAACTGGCGAAACAATCCCGGCTAAAGCCGCTTGTTATTTGTGATCTTCGTGATATTCTGGTTAACGACCGCCGCGACCAACTGCGCCATGATAATAGAGCACAGTGGTTATGCAAGCGTTATTTTGATGCTGTTTTAATCCACACAGATCCATTATTCGCTCGTCTTAATGAATCATTCAAACCGAAAAGGCCTTTATCGATACCCCTATATTACACCGGCTTCGTGGCAGGTGATGCCGTTGACACTAGTGATTTTGACCCGAACCCCGGTATTGTTGTTTCCGCCGGAGGAGGGGTTGTTGGTGGATCACTATTCAATGCTGCAATCAACGCACAACCAACAATTTGGCAACAATTCAAAATCCCCATGTCGATTGTTGCCGGTCCTTTTCTACCAGAAACTGATTGGCAGCAACTTAAACTTAATGCTCAGAATAAACCTGGCTTAACACTCTATCGTTCTGTCCCTGATCTCAAATGCCTATTGCAAAATGCCACAGCATCCATTAGCCAGTGCGGCTATAACACCACAATGGATTTGCTAAAAACCAGTGTTCCAGCTCTATTGATACCCTATGCTGAAGGAAGAGAAAATGAACAAACCAAACGTGCTTTGAAACTGGAAAAATTAGGAATTGCGCGAGTACTGGCTGAAACAGATTTAACAACGGATAACCTTATCCCAGAAATTGAAGCCTTACTTCTATTTAAACCTTTTCCTAC
>JALXCS010000248.1 GCA_026990815.1 Methylomonas sp.
TAGAATAATAATATAGAAAATAACTTAATCTGAGGTTAATTATTTCAGCTGTAATTTATCTGCCTTGTTGTTTGTTAGCAATTTTTTAATAAAATCTTTGTAAAAATACTACATAACACCAGCTTAAGTTTTGTGGTTTGACTGGTAAAACTGGCTTTTTAGCCCAAAAAATAGTATTCTTTAAGAATAACTATCTGTATTTTATACAATGTATAACATAAACAGGTTATAAAAATATTGTTAGGGTTTAAGATTGTTAATGAATTTTTTTTGTTGTAAAACGGCAACGAATCTGGTCTTTGGGGTTCTGATAAAAGAATCTTTTGTGGTCATTATGGAGTTATGGCGTTGCTCAGTTTTAGCTGCAAAGCCTTTTTTTAGTTTTTCATTGGTTTTTATTCGCTTCCGGCAGTTGGATAGTGTAGAAGCCAACTCATAAAATATAAGTTTTGGAGAGTTTATTCATGAGTGTACCTTTACGTCAGCAAATAGCAGTTGGTCGTTATTTGATTAAGCAAAAGCTGAAAGGCGTTAAACGATATCCATTAGTATTAATGTTGGAACCTTTGTTTCGATGTAATTTAGCTTGCGCTGGGTGTGGGAAAATTGATTATCCTGATGAAATTCTCAACAAGAGATTGTCGGTTGAAGAATGCTTGCAGGCGGTTGATGGATGCGATGCGCCTATGGTTTCAATTCCGGGTGGCGAGCCATTGATTCATAAGGAAATGCCGGAAATTGTTGCAGGAATTATTGCTCGGAAAAAATTTGTTTATCTTTGCACCAATGCCTTGCTTTTAAAAAAACGGATTGACGATTATCGGCCATCGCCTTACTTGAATTTTTCCATTCATCTTGATGGCAACCAGGAACGGCATGATGCCTCAGTTTGCCAGGACGGTGTTTTTGACAGGGTGGTGGAAGCAATAAAGCTGGCTCTTTCCAAAGGATTTAGAGTTACTGTGAATTGCACTTTATTCCAGGGTGAAAAGCCCCAGGAAGTTGCTGATTTTCTTGATTACGCAATGGAGCTGGGAGTAGAGGGCGTGACTATTGCGCCTGGTTTTAGCTATGAACATGCGCCACAGCAAGATGTGTTTATACAAAGTAGAGATGTGAAAGAGCTTTTTCGCGGGATTTTTAGCATCGGTAAAAAACGTAAATGGAAATTGAATCATTCCAGTTTATATCTGGATTTTCTGGCGGGGAATCAGAGTTATAATTGTACTCCTTGGGGAAATCCGACCCGTAATATTTTCGGCTGGCAAAAACCATGTTATTTGCTTTCGGATGAAGGCTATGCAAATAGTTTCAAAGAGTTGCTGGATGAGACTCCTTGGGATAAATATGGCAATTCGGAAAATCCAAAATGTGCCAACTGCATGGCTCATTGCGGTTATGAAGCCACTGCTGTTGAAGATATGCTGTCGCATCCTTTGAAAGCATTGACTGTATCTTTACGTGGGCCAAAAATATCAGGTGATATGGTACCTGATCCGGTTCTGCAATATGCTAAAGAGCCACAAAAGCCAGTTTCAATTTCATCTATTCCTGTTCGGTCAGAGCCTTGATGCTGAATATTGGAACGAGTTTAAGTTTTTTTTCTGCGTTGCTATGGTTGATTACTTTGCTGTTGCCATGGCAACCGTGGAGAACCAAGGAGGTATTAGAAGGAAATGCAGGAAATTCCTTGTCAGATTTGAGTAACATAACCGTTGTTATTCCTGCACGGAACGAAGCAGATGTTATTGCGACTACACTATCTGCGCTGGCCATACAAGGCAATGGTTTGAAAATTATAGTTGTAGATGATGACTCTGATGACGTTACCAGAGAAGTAGTAATTCAGACTGGCCTTAATAATCTTTCACTTATTCAGTCAGCGCCATTGCAAAAAGGATGGACAGGGAAATTATGGGCGCAGGAACAAGGACTGAATAAAGTTGATACACCTTATGTTTTGCTTTTGGATGCAGATATTAAATTGGCTTCTGGTACCATCCAATCGGCTCTTAATAAATTAATAGTGGACGATTTGCAGTTGGTATCGTTAATGGCAAAATTGCAATTTTCAACATATTGGGACAAGCTGCTCATGCCAGCTTTTATTTATTTTTTTAAAATGATTTATCCCTTTCATTTATCCAACCAGTCCAAGAGTCGTGTGGCTGCAGCTGCTGGGGGGTTTATTCTTGTGGAAACCGGAGTTTTAAAAAAGATTGGCGGTATGGCTGCAATTAAGGATGCCATTATCGATGATTGCAGCTTGGCAAAAGAAGTTAAATCAGCCGGTTACAAAACCTGGACAGGATTGACACACGCTGTTATCAGTCAGCGCCCTTATCTATATTTGAAAGATATTTGGGAAATGGTTGCCCGAACTGCTTTTACCCAGTTGAACTATTCAATAGTAGTTTTAATAGTGTGTACGTTAGTCTTGATTTTAGTGTATTGGGTGCCGGTTGCTGGTGTGATTTTTTTTCAGGGGATAGCTTTTTGGCTAAGCTTGTTTTCACTGATTGCTATGTTTATAGCATATTTACCGACATTGAATTTTTATCATTTAAATCCCGGGTGGGGATTGTTAATGCCGTTAACAGCTGGTTTGTACCTTATGATGACCTGGAGTTCTGCTGTTCGATATTGGAAAGGCGAACGTTCACGATGGAAAGGGCGTGTTTATCAGAATACGTAAAATTGTCTTGGAGCAGAATGTGAATAATTCAAATACTAATAGATTATATGTTTAAACCAACAAACCTTTGGGCAATATTATGTACTTAAAATATAAACATTTTTTTATATTTATTCTGTTGTTGCTTGGCTCTTTTGTTTCCCAGGCAGAAGATAGTGAGCAGGAAGTTTCTGCGCGAGAGGTTGTAGCGAATTTCCAGTCACAACTATTGGATACCATGAAAAATGGGAAAAAATTGGGATTTAATGGTCGGTATATGAAACTAACTGAACCCGTTGTTAAGAGCCATGACCTAACTAAAATCGCTCGGATTGTAGTAGGCAGAGAATGGAAAAAATTAACTGATGAGCAAAAGCAAAAGTTGGTGGATGTTTTTTCTCGCCTGAGTATTGCCTCTTATGCCCATAACTTTAAGGACTATTCTGGGGAGCAATTTGAGGTTGTTTCTGAAGAAGAAACGGCAAGAGGAGGGATTATTGTTCACACATTATTAAAAATTCCTGGTGAAAAGGATGTGAAACTTGATTACCAAATGAAAAAGAAAGGCAATGAGTGGCGAATTATCAACATTATTGCCAATGGCGTTAGTGATTTGGCACTAAAACGGTCGGAATACACCAGTATTTTGAAAAGAGAAGGCTTTGACGCGCTTTTAGAAAAAATTTCCGGTAAAATTAAGTTGTATTCTGAAAATTAAAAGAATAGTTCTGGTTTTATGGCGAGTAAATTTTTAAGACATTTAAGTTTTTCTTTCATTTTCAAGTTTTTTTTAATCACCCTGGTATTTCAGTTAGCTGGTTGTGCGATTACTTCCGTTGGTGAGAAAAATGACTTGGAAGGACAAGAAGTTAGTGCGATTGATCCATATGAAGGATTTAATCGTACCATGTTCAAGTTTAATGATACCCTCGATTCTTATCTGTTTGGCCCTATTGTCGATGGTTACAAATGGATCACCCCGGATATTTTGGAAACGGGGGTATCGAATGTTTTCACCAACATGAAAGGCATTAGCGTTGTTCTTAACGACATAATGCAGGGGAAACTCATGCAGGGAGCGCAGGATACTGGCAGATTTTTATTGAATTCAACCGTTGGAATTGGTGGAATTTTTGATGTTGCAACACATGCCGGTTTAGAGCAGAATGATGAAGACTTTGCCCAAACGCTTGCGGTTTGGGGGGTTCCACGTGGACCATATTTGGTGTTGCCTGTTCTGGGACCAGCTACTTTTAGAGGAATCCCCGGGGCGGTAGTAGATTCGGCAGCAAACCCCGTGTCTTATCTGGGTTGGCCTGTTGCTGCAATGGCAGCGCTTGAAAGAAGGGCGAGCGAAGATGGCTCATTGCAATTTATTGATGAGGCGGCTGTTGATCCATATGTTTTTACTCGAGAAGCGTATATTCAACATCGAGAATACTTGGCTGCAGATGGAGAGCTTGAGTATAACAGTGATGACTTGCTGGCAGATCTTGATGATTCCGGAGAAGAAATTGATTTGCTTTCAGATGCAGGGGTATTAGAAAATCAAAATGATACTCTGAATAGAGAAAGACCGACTGAAACAGAATCCGAGGTACAAGACGGTAATACCGAGATTCAACAAGGAAAAGAACCAGATGATATGGAAACTAAAAATTCAGAAATTGTAAAACAGGAACAACAAGAGCAGTCACAGGAATTTGAAAAAGCCATGCATTCCTTTAAAAAGGCTACCAAATCTTTTCATCGGGCAGATAAGGAACTGGAGTTGATAAAAAAGGGAGCTCCACAATACCGATAGATTTCCCAGGGCAATCGGGTTTAAATTAAACCAATAACTTTGAGCAAATAGTCGTTATCCCAACCCGCCATCAAGCGCTTGGTTTTTACGCCTACCTTTGCCGTTTTCTCTGCTTTAATAAGGTTCAAAGCA
>JALXCS010000249.1 GCA_026990815.1 Methylomonas sp.
TCTTTTTGTCTTTTAGAGCTTTGCGAAAAAAAACTTCGGCACTGTCAAGGTCACCAGCCCGCATGTACTGATCTGCTTCCATCAAAGCATTCTGAGAACTCACAAAAGTTAATTCAGATGCTCCCAAACAACATTTTTTGTATTTTTTGCCACTCCCACAAATACAAAGATCATTTCGCCCCGGCACTTGATTAATTTTTGTTCGGTCAGACATTGACATAAATTTGTTATTTCCCATTTTTCAGTGAACCTAATATTAAAAAATCACCCATTAAGTCGTATAAAAAAGCATTTTCACCAAATAAAGCCAGCAAAAAACAAGCCAAAAAGGTGTGGCATTTCATATATGGATATTTGATAAAAGCGCGGCATATGGCACATATTGAGTCTTTAAGGAATTTTCCCTTTTTTCCAAAACCGGACAAGTCATTGTATTAAGAATATTTTTTTTAATTTCCAGCGCTAACTCTGTCAGGTATAGATTTTGCTGTTCAGCAAAGAGAAGTAAACATTCAAAATAAAAAAAATATTTCTGTGGTTTTTTTACAACACCCCTATGAATTTCAAAACTCTTGTAAGGAAAAATCTATGCGTATCATCAAATTTCTAGTACTCGGCTGTTGTCTTGTCATCAGCCAAACAAATTTTGCCCATGGGCCTCGTATTCCTAAACTAACCGGTGTTCCAATACCACCCGTACCAGGTTTACTTGATGGAACAGACCCAATTGTTGTTAATAAAGATAAAGCAATGGCTTTGGGAAAGGCTTTGTTCTGGGACATGAATGTTGGAAGCGATGGAATGGCCTGTGCCTCCTGTCATTTTCATGCCGGTACCGACCGTCGAATAAAAAATCAAATTAATCCTGGAGAAAAAGCTAATGACGCTTCCGGCCAGACTTTTGAGACAACACCTTCTGGAAGTACTGGAGGACCCAATTACACTCTCAAATCGAATGACTTTCCGTTGTTTAAATTGACCAATCCATTATTAGCGACAACCCATCCCCAGAACAGTATTATTTATAGTACTAATGATGTTATATCTTCTTCAGGTACATTCAGCGGCGATTTCAATTCGGCGCCGCGCTCTGGTGCTGTTAATGATGATTGCACTAGAACTGTTGATCCAGTATTTCATGTTAATTCAACGGGTACCCGTCGCGTCGAACCACGCAACAGCCCCACTGTAATTAATGCTGTTTTCAATCATAGGAATTTTTGGGATGGACGTGCTAACAACATTTTTAACGGTAGCAGCCTATGGGGTGAACGCGATCCCGATGCCGGCGTCTGGATAAAAATTAATAGTAGAAAAGTTGAAAAACAACGTTTGCATCTGATTAACTCATCATTAGCGTCTCAAGCAATGGCACCACCATTAAGTGCTTCTGAAATGGGCTGCAGAAATAGAATCTTTCCCGACTTGGGAAGAAAATTACTTAGCCGCATTCCTTTGGAGAATCAAAAAGTACACTGGCAAGATAGTGTACTTGGACCGTTAAGTCGAAGTGATCCCAATAATATGCAACCTGGGTTAAATACCACCTACACGCAACTGATCAAACAAGCATTTAATAAAAAATACTGGTCTTACCGTCGACGCGGAAAATTTGGCCGTCCTTTTACTGGTTTACCATACACTCAAATGGAAGCTAATTTTGCCATGTTCTTTGGCTTGGCTATCCAGCTTTATGAATCAACTCTCATTTCAGACCAGGCTCCCATTGACACAGCTGCAAGAAATCCTTTAGATTTTTCTCCTGTCTCGGAAGCGTTTTTCCCAACAAGAGAAGCTGTTGGAGATTCAGCTTATCACGGCATGCAACTGTTTATTGATCTGCATTGTAATTTATGTCATGTCGGACCTACATTAACTTCAGCTGCCGTTATAACAAATGCAGATTTAGCAAAGCAAAACCCTGAAGCATTTGGAGCAATTGAATTTCTTGATGACTTTCCAATCAAACACAGTCTCGTTACCCGTGAAAATTTTACTAAAGGTAGAGCTTTATCTGATACTGGATACTTCAATACCGGTGTTGGTGATCCAAACTGGGATCCTGGGATTGATAATACTGATGACTTTGGCAATCCATTGTCATTTACCAGTCAATATTTAAGCTACTTATCGGGCGACCAGGAAGGGGTTTTTGATCCTGGAGCTTCTATGGTAAAAGCTTGTAATTTTTTGGTACCTCTATCAGTACCCTCCAATAACTTAATTCCATTCTTTTTCACCCACGCAGATGGTCTTACAAACGATCCGAATGGTAATGCCGATTGTTTTCAACCTTCTTCATTTGCAATTATTCCGACAGTTGATGCTGTATTAAATGACCTGGCTAACCCTGATTCCAAAAAAATAACAGAAGCCATTACTGCTGCATTTAAAGTTCCAACACTGAGAAATGTCGAACTAACTGGACCTTACATGCATAACGGCAGCATGAAAACCCTGGAAGAAGTGATCGAGTTCTATACCCGGGGGGGAAACATCAAAAATGACGCTACTCACGATAACATACTGGAAGCTGGCGAACTGCAAGTTTCCGCACAAGCCCGGGCTGATCTAATTGCTTTCCTAAAACTACTAACTGATGAGAGAGTGCGATATGAACAAGCGCCTTTCGATCATCCTGAACTGATGATTCCTAATGGTCATGCAGGAAACCACATTTTAGTTGAAGCAGGAAATACAATGGACAGCAATTTAGCAAAAGAAGAAATGCTAGTCATACCTGCTATTGGAGCAAATGGGCTTGTTTCTCCAATTAAACCTTTTGATCAGTATTTAGCTCCATAGCCAATCAATTCACTCTGAGAAACGTAACTGTTCTTAATTAACAGTTACGTTTCTCAGTTTTTATCCCGATTTTATATTTATAACCCAAGGAGTAATTTCCATGAAAAAACAACACTGTTGCCTTCTAACTCTAATTTTGACAACTCTGTCAATAGAAACAGTACAAGCCACCAGCTACTACCAGGGATCAGGCGCTTTGCATGTCAGTATTGACAGTATTTCCAACATCAGCAATCCCAATGCGGGTTATGGAAATGATATATTGTATTTTGACCCCGGTCCATCCAGATTAACAGATGATTCCGGTTCAATAATTAATGGGACAGTCAATTTACAAACAGAACAGTACTCTAATTCTGCAATACCTGTTGTATCAACTGTTTTACAACCATTTAACTTCAGTCAAAATTTGAATATTGAATTTTCAACTGCCAATGGCAATATTGAAAGTTATTATTTCGGCGAGTTTCTGATGTCATTACACAACAACTCTTCAGATACGTACCAACTTGATCTAACTGTTAATTCGACACTGTCTACCCTGGCAACTGGAGAATTCGCAGAATCGACCATGTCATTTACAACTGAAAACCTGGGTACTGATTTGGAATTTGTTGACGTGTACAGTCATCACCAAACAGGCATTCAAGATAATTATTCTTATCAAGCCCCAGTCCAGTTAATTCTTGCTCCAGGAGAAGATATGGATATATACTCTGCCATTGAATTCAGTGGCTCTGCAAGCGCTTCACCTGTTCCTTTACCTGGCTCCTTCTGGTTTTTTGGTTTAGGGCTTTTATCTATAGTGAAAACCAATATTCGCCAATTCTTTAATACTCGATATTTGTTCAAATGGTAATTGATTAAAGCATCCTATTTGTAACTGTGTGAAATAACTTATTCAGCTCCAGTTATTTCACACGACTAAGTAATCATTATTCGTCTGTTCCCATTGATAAATTAACCAACCCCCTAAGACATAAGGCATTCATAACTCTGGCATAGATGATGCTGTTAATAACTGACAGTAAAAAAGCATTGTAAAAATTGTTTAAGTTAGCTTTGTTTTTTATTAAGCCTCAAATGCCAAATGTTACTGTCAAAAAAATTTTTACTTGGGAAATTTTCCCTCCAACTATCAAACTTTTTTGGAGTCAAATAATGAACAAACAAATTCAAAAAGCGGTAAAAACAATTGTTGCGGGAACTGTACTGGCAACATCCGCAAATCTGGCTGTAGCAGGAACAGTTGACAGCTCTATGAGGCCTTTTGATGGTGGCTTGGATTCAATCAGTGCTGTAGGAGATAGTTTAATTGCAACTGGACAATCAACCTCGGCACATTCATACACTGATAATCCTGCATTGAACTATTCTGCCTGGGGCCATGCCGGTCGATGGTATAACTTTGAAACAATATCCACTCTTGACACCAAAATCAAAGTAACTGCTGACAACACCGCAGACTGGTCACCGGCATTCACAATTTATCGTACAGATGGTATGTGGGGTGGAGGCACTGCAACCTTTACTGAAACTGGAATTGTTGGTAATACACCTCACAACTTTAATGCCACAGGCAACATTGGTGATAATGGCACCTTATGGATGCAGCAAGGCCGACCCGAAAACTCTGCAGATAGTAATGCTATTGCAACACTTGCTTATGCAAACGCAGGTCAAACTCATCACGCAATGGAAACTAATTGGGGCGAGCATGTCCATACGGGTGTTCATGCAAAAGATGGATTGGCTTTATATGCTGCAGGAATGACTGGTA
>JALXCS010000250.1 GCA_026990815.1 Methylomonas sp.
GGGGCTAACGGGGCAAGATCAACCCGTTATTGATTTTTTAGTATCTGAAGATATTGTTCAAGAATATTTTGAAACTATGTGTGATTTTCTGGAGCATTGGATACCTTTTTTCAAGGAAGAAAATCGTAGTTATCTGACTATTGCTATTGGTTGTACTGGAGGTCAACATCGATCTGTGTTTTTAGCCGAAAAACTCGCCAGAAAACTAGATCAGAGCAGCATAAAAACTATTGTCCATCACAGAGAGCTTAGTTAGATAACAGTTTTGAAAAAAACTCGAATAATCTGATGACATTTAAGAGCATTGATTTCAGTCGATCTTAACTAGAAGAAAATAATATGCCAGCTACCCAAAAAATTGACCATAGAAAAGAGTATTTACAGAAGGTCTCAGCTCTGCTGAAGGAAGGGGCTTTAAATGAGGTAAGACTGTATTTTCATTCTCTGCATCCAGCAGAAATAGCAACAGTCCTGGAGAGTTTGCCAGTTGAAGATCGAAAAAAAGTATGGTCTCTTATTCCTCCTTCAATTATGGGGAATATCCTCGTTGGTTTGCATGAGGAGGTTGCGCAAGGTCTTATCGAAATGACCAGTAACGCTGATTTAATAAAAGCAGCAAGTAGTTTAGATTCTGATGACTTAGTTGATTTGCTCCAGGTTATGCCAGAATCTCTGGTAGCCAAAATTCTAAAAAAATTAGGCAAAGAGCAGGGAGCAAGATTAGAGTCGGCACTTTCTTATGAAGAGAGCACTGCTGGCGGGTTAATGCAACTGGAAGTGTTAACCACAAGGAAAGATGTCACCTTGGATACGGTTTTGCGCTATCTGCGCAGGCGTGGTGAAATTCCTAAGGCGACTGAGAGTTTGATTGTCACAGATAGAGATAACATTGTTCTGGGGGTGCTTCCAATCACTGTGTTGTTGACTAAGCCACCTGAATCACTGGTATCTGATTGGATGGATAAGAGTGTTGTATTAATCCCTTATAATATGCCTGCCGTAGATGTTGCGATGCTCTTTGAGCAGCGGGATTTAATCTCGGCCCCAGTGGTGGCGGAAAATAATCGCTTGTTGGGAATAATAACGATTGATGATGTCGTTGATGTTATCAGGGATCAGGCGGATCACTCCTTCATGAGTATGGCGGGTCTGGATGAAGAGCACGATATGTTTGCTCCGGTTATTGATAGTGCCAAACGTAGAGCAGTCTGGCTGGGCGTCAATTTGCTGACTGCTTTTTTTGCTTCCTGGGTTATCGATATTTATGAAGATACGATAGATCAAATTGTTGCTTTGGCTGTGTTGATGCCAATTGTTGCAAGTATGGGTGGAATTGCCGGTAGTCAGACTCTAACATTAGTTGTTCGTGGATTAGCGCTTCGGCAGATCGGTGCGAGCAATGCATTAAATTTGATTGTCAAGGAGCTTTCCATCGGTGCAATAAACGGAGTCGCATGGGCTGTCATTGTTGCGATAATTGCAGGAGTCTGGTTCGGTCCCAGTATTGGCTTTTTACTGGGTGCAGCCTTAGTCATTAACCTGATTTGTGCGGCTCTTGCCGGGGCGGGGATTCCACTTGTATTACAAAAACTAGGGGTCGATCCTGCTCTTGCTGGCGGGGTGCTGCTGACCACGGTTACTGATGTGGTCGGGTTTATGGCCTTCTTAGGGCTGGCGACTGTTATGCTATTATAGAATTTTTCCCAATTCAGCATTCTGGCCTTGCTGAATTGGGAGGTTTTTTTAAAAGTGAAATATCAGAGTTTGGATAATTACTGTTTTTACTCGACAAGTGTCAGCATTTCAGTCCGGCCTTGTTGCTCGATTGATATTTTTTGTTCACGGGCCAGCCACCCGATAGCGCGTTGAACATCATTTTTGTTAAGGCCAGTGCCATTGGCTATTTTATTGACACTGGATGCGCCGTTGGTGTCCAGGAATTTCCACACTTTTCCTGCGGAATTGCCAATTGATGTGCTTAAGCTCATAATATTCTCCTGTTAATTTCTTGATGCATGAGATTCTTTTTGCTGGGCGTCAGGGAGTATGATGTTTAACTCCAAAGTTTCCTGTTCATCATCCTGCTCAAAAATAACTGAAATATCTTCTTGATCAACATGAACATATTTTCGGACAACTTCAAGCAGTTCTTGTTGCAGTCTGGGCAAATACGATGGTTGATGCTGAGATGCCCGCTCATGGGCAACAAGAATTTGAAGTCTCTCTTTGGCTATCGAGGCAGATTTGGGTTTAGATTTTTTAAAGTAATCCAATAAACTCATTTATTTGCTCCCGAACAACTTGCTTAAAATGCCCTTTTTTTCTTCGTAAATAAAGCGGTGCGGTACATCTTCGCCCAAATATCGCGCGACTATATCACTATAGGCCCGACCGGCATCACTTTGCTCATCCAATATAACAGGTGTTCCGGCATTCGAAGCATTTAATACAGATTGAGATTCTGGAATAACTCCTAGCAAGTGTAAGGATAAAATTTCCTGAACATCATCAACACTAAGCATTTCACCCAGATTGACTCTTTTGGGCGAATAACGAGAAAGCAAAAGGTATTCCTTGATTGGGTCTTTGTTTTGTTCGGCGCGTCGGGATTTGCTTGATAGAATTCCTAGCATCCGGTCTGAATCTCTTACAGAAGCGACTTCAGGATTGGTTACAACAAACGCATCATCCGCATAGTACATTGCCAGGTGCGCACCTTTTTCAATTCCCGCTGGGGAATCACAAACAATATATTTAAATGTTTTACTGAGTTCATCAAGAACTTGGCCAACACCTTCTAGCGTCAAAGCATCTTTATCACGCGTTTGAGAAGCTGGGAGCACATATAGTTGATTACAGCGCTTATCTTTTATTAACGCTTGATTGAGTGACGCTTCTTCATTTATGACATTTATGAAGTCATAGACCACGCGTCGCTCACAACCCATAATCAAGTCGAGATTACGCAAGCCGACATCAAAATCAATAACAGCGGTTTTATGACCTCTCTTTGCAAGGCCCATGGCAATAGCTGCGCTCGTCGTGGTTTTTCCGACGCCGCCTTTTCCGGATGTTACGACGATAATTCTAGCCAATGGATTTTTCCCCCTTCATAAATTATAAATATTCAATTACTAAATTTTGTTCATTAAGAAATAATTGTACAGGTTTGCCTGTTGAAATGTCATTGAGGTCATCACTAATTTTATAAATGCCATCAATAGAAACAAGTTCGGCCTGAAGGTCAGAACAGAAGATACGGCTATTATTGTTACCTTGAACGCCAGCTAAGGCTCTGCCTCTTAAGGTGCCATAGATGTGAATGTTTCCTTCTGCCATAATTTCGCTTCCGGCACTTACTTGACTAAGTACTATTAAATCTCCGTGCGCGTATACTCTCTGCCCTGAGCGGACAGGATGGGTAATAATCTTGGTTTGATTTTTTTCATTATCCGATTGTTGGTCTATAACAGGTGCAGGTTCAATTTTTTGTGGTTTTGGTGTGGGTCTGTTCGTTTGCGTAGCAGACTGGACTGGAATGCCCAATTCATTCGCAATGATGTTATGTTCCGGCTTGCCACCCCGGATACCAACAAGTATAAAATTGTGGTTTCTAACGATGCCAAACAAGGCCTTCAAATCAATCTCTTTAGTGGATTTGACAAGACTATCCAAATCAATAATCAGCGGTGAGTTTTTGAAAAATTCTGGTGCTTGCTGTACTTTAAATGCGAGTTGGTCAGAAATAAGATGAAGATCATATTTATTCAGGACCAGTAAAGGAACAGTAAAAGAACTGCTTTTAAGCTCAAGCACAGGCCGTTGAGTTGTGGTGTTTTGTGGATTCGAAGACATCCGTATTTATTAGGATTGAAATTACTCTGTTATTTGACGCAAATTTTAACACTGCTAATAAAAAAAAGCATTGTTCAATGATAGAAATCCATGTTTTTGATTTTGTATGGTAAAAAGTAATTGCGGGTAGTTTATACTGATAAAATGACTTGAGGCTTGCATTACTGCCAGTTATCCTTTATTTTAACTATTCCCAAAAGGCTAGGGGTGCTTAGGGAAAGACTGCTTATACTAAGCCTTTTTTCCAAAAAGCTGAGACAAACCCTTTGAACCTGATTCCGGTTAATCCCGGCGTAGGAAAGCCAATTTTTCTGCGCTATGTTGTTGTATTTTAGGAGATAAGCATGAGCGCTATCCGCAAAGAAATTTCATCCAACCCAGAAGCCAGTGTCAAAATTGACTCTTATCCTGCTTCTAAGAAAGTCTATATCCAAGGTAGCCGACCCGATATTCGTGTGCCGATGAGAAAAATCAGTTTATCTGATACTCCTGCATCTTTTGGCGCAGAAAAAAATGGGCCTGTTTTTGTTTATGATACATCAGGTGTTTATACGGACCCAGATGTTAACGTTGATTTACAAAAAGGGCTGGCCGCAATACGGAGTACATGGATCGAAGAACGTCAAGACACGGAATTATTATCTGGGCCTAGTTCCAAATATGGTCAAGAACGTTTGACCGACAAATCTACCGCGCATCTCCGGTTTGAGCATATACGCCCCCCCTTACGGGCGAAACCGGGAGAAAATGTGACGCAGGTGCATTATGCCCGGCAGGGAATTATTACACCCGAAATGGAATTTATTGCCATTCGTGAAAATCAAAACCTGGATGAGATGCGTGATTTATATAAAAACCAGCATCCTGGACAGTCATTTGGAGCATCAATTCAGGCAAGAATTACCCCGGAATTCGTTAGAGACGAAGTTGCAAGAGGCCGGGCGATTATTCCTGCCAATATCAATCATCCAGAGCTTGAACCGATGATTATTGGCCGTAATTTTTTGGTCAAAGTGAATGGTAATTTGGGTAATTCTGCGGTAACTTCTTCCATCGAAGAAGAAGTGGAAAAAATGCTTTGGGGAATTCGTTGGGGTGGCGATACCATCATGGATCTCTCCACCGGTAAAAATATTCATGAAACGCGGGAATGGATGTTACGAAACTCACCCGTTCCAATTGGTACGGTGCCGATTTATCAAGCACTTGAAAAAGTTGATGGCAAAGCCGAAGAATTAACCTGGGAAATTTATCGGGATACTTTGATTGAGCAGGCCGAACAAGGAGTGGATTATTTTACCATTCATGCGGGAGTACGTTTACATCATGTGCCATTAACGGCTAAAAGGCTGACCGGGATTGTGTCTCGTGGTGGTTCAATTATGGCAAAATGGTGTCTTGCCCATCATACTGAGAGCTTTCTTTACACGAATTTTGAAGAAATTTGTGAAATCATGAAAGCTTACGATGTTTCATTCTCGCTGGGTGATGGTCTAAGGCCAGGTTCAATTGCAGATGCAAATGACGAAGCTCAGTTTGCGGAACTGGAAACCCTGGGAGAGTTAACGAAAATTGCCTGGCAACATGACGTTCAAACTATGATCGAAGGGCCGGGACATGTGCCATTACATATGGTCAAAATCAATATGGAAAAACAATTGGAGGATTGTTTTGAAGCGCCATTTTATACTTTAGGCCCTTTAACGACAGATATTGCACCGGGTTATGATCATATTACTTCTGCGATTGGTGCCGCCAATATTGGTTGGTACGGCTGTGCGATGCTGTGTTATGTAACCCAGAAAGAACATTTAGGTTTGCCAAATAAACAAGATGTGCGTGAAGGCATTGTCACTTATAAAATTGCAGCTCATGCCGCAGATTTGGCAAAAGGTCATCCTGGCGCTCAGGCTAGGGATAATGCAATGTCCAAGGCACGTTTTGAATTTCGTTGGGAGGATCAATTTAACTTGGGACTCGATCCTGAAAAGGCAAGATCCTTTCATGATGAAACTTTGCCAAAAGATTCAGCTAAAGTTGCTCATTTTTGTTCAATGTGCGGTCCGCATTTCTGCTCCATGAAAATCAGCCAGGATGTGCGTGAGTATGCAGAAAAAAAAGGGCTTGACGAGCAGGAAGCATTAAAAGTCGGAATGGAAGAAAAATCCAAGGAATTTCTTGAAGAAGGTGCGGATATTTACCACAAGCTTTAGATTTTTTATAGGGGGGATGTCAGGGATGAAGTCCCGTGCGTTTCATAAGAAAAAGGCATGTCCAAGCTTCCTTTAGATTCTGAGGAGTAATTAGGCTTGCCATTATTGCATTGTGTATCATACGTAAACATTTTTTTACAATGCTAGTTTTTTTAGAGCTCACGAAGTCCATCCGTTGGTTCACCTTTTATGGTTCTGAAGCCAGCCAATAATGCTGAGCAGAATGCCGCAAAAATGGTGATAGCGAACGCTAGAAAATAATGGGTAGGCAACAAGCGGCAAATATTAGCAGCATCCTTTAGTTCAGAAATAAAGTGGCTTATAGTAAATGCAACAAATTGAAAAATAATAACGGCCAATATCCAGCCAAGGCAAGCAGTTAACATTGCCTGAATAACCGGGAAGCAAATAATTTCGCTGGTCCGAAAGCCGGTCAAACGTAAAATACAGAGTTCCTTGTATTTTCGGTCAACATTGGCCCAAAGGCTGGCACCAAGAGAAAGAACATAGCCAATTATACTGGTAAACGCCACAACCCAATAAACTGATGTCAAATTTTCATCCAGTTTTTTTACCGTAGCAATTTCATGGGCGCGGGTTCTAACGTCAATTCCTTGTTTGTTTAACCATTGTTTTAGTGGTTCAACATCATTGATTGTTCGAGCAAATAATCGGAAACCAGTGTAGTAATACTGTAATTTGTCTGGTTTTCCTGGCCAACCAAGTTCAGGTACAGAATGGCCGTCACGAAAATTTTCCAGAGCCTCAACTAAATTCAGAGAACAAAAAGCGCCATCCCGATTAAATGATTGGCTTTCAGCGATTGCTTGAACTTTAAGTTTCATGTGTACCCTTTGGGTTTGGTTTTTGTATATTCTGGATATACTTCCATCAATGATATCCCCGGGTTTTACTGATAATTTATTGGCGGCGCTTTTCGATAAAATAATGGCATCAATTTGTTTAGGAGGTTTAGTTATTTCTGGAAGTAAAGGGTCGTGTTCAGCAGTTGGGATCAGCTCTACATTTAAAATTGATTTGGAGGTTTTACTTTTTAATTGAATATTGGCGGCCAGATTTCTCTTGAGAGGGATAACAAACGTCACATCAGAGCGATTGTATATTTCTTTAAACCATTCTTGGGGGATATGTCTACTATTTACGGGTCGTAATTCCCGGTTGCGTGGTTCTTCAACAAGTTGAGAAACCATGCCGCCGATGATGCCAAATTTCAATCCAAATAAAATCATCAGCGGAGCGAGTATTGATGCTAGCGCTAAAATATGACATATTGAAATTTGCCATTCATGAAAGTAGTCTCGGGCGGCAAGTCTGAAAATTTTAAACATACAGAAAGATTAAATTATACTGGTTTCGGTTAAGTCTTCTGAATAGCTGGTATGAAGATAATATCGGTCCAGGCCAAAACTTTTAAGAGGCTGCCAATCATGGCTGGCGATGATTAATGTGATATTGAATTGTTCGGCTAGGCCGATAAAAAGTTCCATTACAATTTTTGCTGAGTAGGGATCTAACGAAGCGGTTGGTTCGTCCGCAATTACAATTTTGGGCTTATGGGAAAGTGCCCGAGCGATAGCGACACGTTGACGTTCACCGATTGAAAGAACCGCAGGTGATTTTTTGAGGTGTCTTTCCAGTTTCAAATCATTAATTAATTGAAAAACAATTTCATCATCAAGTGGTAAATCAAGAATTTCCCGGGATAGTAATATATTTTCCTTGACAGTAAGATAAGGTAACAATCCTCCAGTTTGCATGACATAGCCGATATAGCGTTTTCTGAGTTGGCTTAACGGATCAAGATGTTTTTTTTGCCATTCAGAGAAGATATCGACTGTACCAAGGGATTGTAAATAAAAATTAAAAGTTTCAGAATAACTGGGCTGGGCAATAAATGCCAACATATCGAGAAGTGTCGATTTACCACAGCCGCTTTCACCAATAAATGCTATTTTGTCACCCTGGTGAATGCGCAGATTGTTGATAACCATATCGAATCTATCATTTTCCGATCCTCTGCTTCTGTTGACTTTAAAGAGTTTGTAAAGTAGCAACTGAGATTTGTGCAAATGCGTTTTCATACGTGTAAGATAAACAGATTTTGGTTATTAATTGAACACAGTGGCATTAGTAATTGCTAGCAGAATAATGAAGTCAGGTTTTGAAAAATGAACGAATTGAGTAGGTTATAATAGCCGGGGTATTTGAAGATGATGGAGTGGATGCCAATCTGTCTGGTTGAATATAAGTCCACATAAAATGTTTTCATTATAAGCTTTTATTGGTGCAATTGATTAAAGCTTTTTAATTTTTTTAGTATTGGGAAATAAGGTGATTTTCTAGAATGTCTTCATCACAATCAGATCGTATCCAAGATCCCTTTGGTTCGGAACTTAAGCTGGATTATTTTTATATTTCGACCAGTTTGAATTCAGTTTATCAGCAGGTTTTTTCTGACATTAGTTGTGGCGAAGGTGCTGTTTTGATCTGCGGAGAACCAGGGATGGGAAAAAGTTTTTTTTTAAAATCGCTGAAGCACGACCTGGAAAAAAAAGTGAAGTTTTATTCACTTGGTATAAATGATGTTCTTCATAAAAGTTTTTCAGAAATTGTTAATCAACTTTGCCATTTTTTAGAGATTGATACTGAGGACATGGATTTCTTCGAAAATATACTGGCATTGGATCATTATTTGAATCAGCCGGGAAATATTAATAAGAGGGTAGCTTTGGTGATTGATGACGCAGATCAATTATCCGATGAAATATTAAAAAAACTGTTGATGCTTTCAGTTGCTCCTCTACAGGACCGAGGTTCATTACAAATTATTTTGACCGGGGAGTCAAATTTAAAATCGCGTGTCATGAAAATACAGTTACCTGCTGAAGCCGAGTTGAATGTCAACCCATATCAATTGCAAAAGTTACCCGGACAAGAAATTAAAGGATATATTGACAAACGGCTTCGAACTATTGGCCAAACAATTGAAAATTTATTTAAATCTGATGCTATAGAAAAAATCGCCGGACATTCAAAAGGAATTCCTGCTTTAATAAATATACTTTGCTCTTTATCATTAAAAAAAGCGGCTGGAGAAAAAAAATCCGTAGTTACCCAAGGTGTCGTTAGAGAGGTGATTAAGGAAACTCCGGTTTTAGAAAAAATCTCAATAAAAAAAACCAATGAGGTTGATATGGGTGACCCGGATTCAGCTACCACTATTGAAAAATTTTACCAGCGATTAACCAATGACAGGCAATTTGGCAAAGATGAAAAGATAGCTGAACAAAAAATCAAACCTGATTATGTAACCAAAAGCGGTTATGCCTGGGGATTTGCAGTCATTATTCTGCTGCTGTTTATCATGTTTTTTTTCAGCCCGGTAAATAATATTCTAGAAAAGCCAGGTAAAAAAGATTTAATGGCGGGAAAGGAAGATTCTAACAGCGAAATAGAAAAGATTGAAACTTCCCATCAAGCCGCACTTTCTTTTGATGATTCGACTAATTCCGATAAGTCATCCGGATCATTAAAGCCTTTGCTGATGCCTGGCAAAAAAAGTTTGTTTCAAAAAGTTTTAACACAGCCAGGAGCAATTCTCTATCAGCAGCCAAAAGCTTCATCATTTGATGCGATTTATTTACCACCTTTTTCAGTTTATTACGTTTATCTTCGGCTTAAAGACGATACTGGACGTGAATGGCTACAGGTTGGTTTGGGGCGAAATGGCAATTTAGCAGGTTGGATAGCGACTGAAAATGTTCAGGACTGGAATCAGGGGTTGACGCTGAGTTTTAAAGACCCTAACAAACAGGACAGGGTGTTGTTGTTTAAAGACAAGTTGTTTTTAATCAAACTTGCAGAAAACTACGATCTTGCAACCTATCAAAATCTTTATGCTACTGCAATTCAAGGAAAAGTCCCCAAAGATTCACCTGTGGTTGCAATACAACCTGAAAAGCATATTGATTTTAATAAAAATTTCTATCTGTTACCGATTCAGGATCATGAGCAAATTTATCTGAATAATGAAGTGGCTCGTTTATTGAAAGTTTCCAGCGTGGCGCGCAAAGATAAGCCGATAAAAAAAGTAGCGGATAACTTTCACGATTCCAAAGGAAGTCATGGTTCCGTCGGTGCTGTTGGAAATGTTTACAAAGCAGGAATTACCTTTGTCATTGATTCAACCTTGTCAATGCAACCTTTTATTGATGCTACCCGTGGTGCTGTTGCAAAAGTTTATGACACACTGGAACAAGGTGATCTGATTGGCCATGTTAATTTTGGACTGGTTGCCTTCAGAGACAATACCAATGTCGTTCCTAAAATAGAATATTTAACGCGTCAGTATGTTAGTCTAAAACAGGGTGAAAATCCTCAGACTTTTATGGCGGCTATCAATGGTTTGGAAGCCGCTGAAATTTCCAGTCGAGGTTTCCTCGAAGATAGCTACGCTGGTATTTCCAGCGCTTTCAAGAATCTTGACTGGTCCCCCTTTGCCGCACGATACATTATTCTAATTACCGATGCAGGGGCCAGAGAGGCAGGCGATCCATTAGCCTCGACTGGTTTGACAGCTCAACGTGTAAAGCAGTTGGCGCAGGAAAATAATGCGGCTATTTTTGTCATGCATATTTTAACGCCTGATCCCCAGGCGAATCATCAACTGGCGGAAAAACAATGCCGAACCATTTCACATTATCCTGATATTGGCAGTTTCTATTATGCCGTTCCTACTGAAAGTCTGGAGGAGTTCAGCAGCGTGATTGAGCAGCTTGCCAAACAGATCACCAGTCAGGTGGCAAAAATAAACGGTGGTAAATCAGTACCATTTGAACCTGAACATCAAAATCCACGATTAATTGAGTTGCAACAGAAAGTTGCAAAACTGGGACATGCTCTGGAATTACAGTACCTGCAAAAATCCAGTCCGGAGCAAGTGCCTGATGTGTTTAATGCCTGGGTTTTGGATAAAGATTTTAAACATCCAGACAGACCAGCTTTAGAAGTAAGAGCTTTATTGACCCGGGACCAATTATCTGATTTACATTATGTTTTGAAACAGGTTTTGGAAACAGCAAAACAAGGACGAGTGTCACCCAGACAGTTTCTTGATGAGTTAAAAAGTCTTGCTGCAACACTTGTGCGAGATCCAAAACAATTAGGATCAACTACGGTTTCTACGTCAGGACAACCGAGAAACCTGGCAGAAATGGGGTTTATGAGGGAATATATCGAAGATTTACCTTATACTGGTGAAATCATGAATCTCTCATTGGAAGACTGGCAAAGCTGGTCTGCAAAACAGCAGGATGAGTTTTTACATCGTTTGCAAGAAAAAATCAATTATTACCAAAAAATCCATGATAATGTTGATCTGTGGGTGAGTCTGGACGGTGAGGCAATTGATGGTGATGCGGTTTACGCAATACCATTGGAAATGCTGCCTTAGTACTGCTTAATAGGTTTTTTATGGAGAAGTAGGTTCTAGCCACGATTGGAGGATTGATAAACTCTCATCGTAGCTGAGCTAAAGCAGCTTCTTTGAATTCATTTACTGCCCATAATGCGACTCAATATACCCTTCAACAATTTGCTGAAATTCGCCGGCAATATTATCACCTTTTAGAGTAACGGTTTTTTTGCCATCTTCATAAACTGGCGCAACTGGGGATTCGCCGGTCCCAGGCAAGCTAATTCCAATATTGGCATTTTTACTTTCTCCAGGGCCATTAACCACGCAGCCCATCACAGCAACTTCCATTTCTTCGACGCCTTGATATTTTTTACGCCAGACCGGCATTTGTTCTCTTAAATAGCCTTGAATATCCATTGCCAGTTTCTGAAAATAATCGCTGGTGGTGCGGCCACAGCCAGGGCAGGCGATGACCATGGGCACAAACGAACGAAAGCCCATGGTTTGTAAAATTTCTTGTGCAACCACGACTTCTTTGGTTCTGGCACCGCCAGGCTCAGGTGTCAAAGAAATTCGTATCGTGTCGCCTATGCCCTGCTGCATCAATACTGATAGTGCAGCTGCAGAAGAAACAATACCTTTTGACCCCATGCCAGCTTCAGTCAGGCCTAAATGTAAAGCATAATCACAACGGTTGGATAAATCCTGGTAAATACTAATTAGGTCTTGTACGTTGCTAATTTTGCAAGAAAGAATGATTTTATCTCTAGGAAGCCCTAACTCATGAGCAGATGCTGCACTTTCCAGAGCAGAAACAATAATAGCTTCACACATCACTACAGATAAATCATCTGGGGTTGCTTTTTGCCGGTTTTCATCAATTAATCGGGTTAAAACAGCTTGGTCCAGACTGCCACCATTGACGCCGATTCTTACTGGTTTGTTATAACGGCAGGCAAATTCAATCATTTGCGCAAATTGTGGATCACGGCTTTTACCACGTCCGACATTGCCAGGATTGATTCGAAACTTTGCTAATGCCTCAGCGCAATCAGGATATTTAGCTAATAGTTTATGGCCATTAAAGTGGAAATCACCAATAATGGGAGCAGAAAATCCTTTTTGATCGAGTTTGTTCCGAATTTCAGCAACAGATTTTGCTGCATCTTCACTATTAACGGTTACCCGTACCAATTCGGAGCCCGCTGTCGCCAGTTCCATAATTTGTTTAACCGTGGCTTCAACATCCGCAGTGTCAGTATTGGTCATCGACTGGACGACAATCGGTGCGCCGCCGCCAACTTTGACATCACCAATCAAAACTTGCTGGGTATTTTTTCTCGGGTTAATAGACATATTGAGTACTCAAATTAATAATTCTGCGAGGGACCATCATAAAATTTCTCTATTTTACAGGTAAATTTTTGTCAATATAAATTTTTTGACCATGTCCTCAGCAAGGCAAAGATCATCAACTAAACTTATAGGGGTATGAATTTTAAAATCACAATCATCTTCTTAACAAATTAATGAAGATCAACTACTTTTCAGACCTCCATCTGGAGTTTGGCGAACTTGAATTGCCGAATACCGATGCTGATATTATTATTGCTGCGGGCGATATTGGTGTTTCCAGACAAGGTGTTGACTGGTTGAAAAGCCTCAACAAGCCTGTTGTTTACATTGCCGGAAATCATGAGTTTTATGGAAATGAACACGCTGAAATTTTAAGGGATATTGCCAGTCAATGTAAAAACAGTAATATTCATTTTTTGGAAAACCAGCAAATGACGATCTACGGGACGCGGATTTTGGGTTGTACTCTTTGGGCAGATCTCTATATTGAAGGTGAAAAAAAGGCAGGTAAGCTGAATAAATCATTAAATGATTTTAAAAGGATAACATTTCTGGACGATGCTTTTGACCCGGATCACTTTAGTTGGCTTCATCAACGTTCAAAAAATTGGCTGGAGTCAGAGCTGGCCAAACCTTTTGCTGGAAAAACCATTGTCATTACCCATCATGCACCAACCGCCTGGAGCTGGAATGACTCACCCAAGGCATTAAAAAAACTGGCTTATTGTAATGACATGAAACCGCTGTTTCATGAATATGAAATTGCAGCCTGGTTTCATGGCCATATCCATTCTCCTGCGGATTATCGTATATCAGGTTCCAGGATATTATCCAATCCCAGAGGTTATTTTGGCAGAAAAATGGTTGAGAGTTTTGATGTGAATAAAACCGTTGAGATATAAAAAATTGCACGCAGGGTCGAACAGTGAAACGCATTCCGCCGTTTATCTTCAACAGCAGCATAGAAAATGTCGGAAAACGCTTCGCTATTCCGACTTACGGGTTACGGGATAGAAAAAACCTCTTTTAGTTTTCTACAGTTTTTTTCTATCCATTCCTCATTTTTCTTAAGATTCCAGGGCAATCGGGTTTAAATTAAACCAATAACTTTGAGCAAATAGTCGTTATCCCAACCCGCCATCAAGCGCTTGGTTTTTACGCCTACCTTTGCCGTTTTCTCTGCTTTAATAAGGTTCAAAGCAATATGGCGAGTCACCGCAAGGTTAGCTGCACTATTTCCTTTGCGAGTTCGATTGCTGTCTTCATCAAAGGCAACATCTAAAACCCAATGGAGGTTGTTTTCAATTGACCAGTGAGCGCGGACGGCGCGTTCGAGCTTTCCTGGATCGTCAGCGGTTAGACTGCTGATGAAATAGCGCGTTTCTTCTGTCACATTTTTACCCACTTCCCTTTTTGCCGTCACAGCAAGAATGCTGTTCAACCCAGTCCAGGCGTGTTCCTTTTTCAACCAGTTGATTTCGTCACTTACCCGTAGAGTTCGTGTTTCAATCCGTCCATGACCTCCATCAATGGTTTGTACGGCAACTTCCGGTAAAAGGGGCGACTCAAAATAGGTTTTTACATCATCCTGTAAAAGCCCCTGATTCCCTTTCAGGCTTAAAACATAATCGCCTTTTTGCTGAACAATCTGCTCAGCAATCTTCTTTTGACATCCCATGGCATCAATGGTGATCACTGCGCCGGCAATGTCTAAACGGGTCAGTAGTTTAGGAATGGCGGTGATTTCGTTCGATTTGTCATCGACTTTTACCTGGCCTAAAACCAGACTGTTCTGCCGTGACCAAGCACTGACCATGTAGATCGCAGCCTTGTTCGACGCCCTGTCAATACTGCGTCTCAAACATTTACCATCAAGGGCAATGATGTCCTCTTCGACTAAGTGGGATAAATCCGCCACCCAATTTGAGAAGCATTCGCTAAACTGCTCTGTATCGATGGCTGAAAAACATCCCCCAACGTATCATGTGAAGGAATACCATGCTCTAAATTGAGTTGCTCCGTAAACCACTGCTCTTTCGCTTTGCCAAATCGCTCAATGGCGACCCAGTTATCTGCACCACAAATGGT
>JALXCS010000251.1 GCA_026990815.1 Methylomonas sp.
CCTGTGTCCTGCTTGATCTGAATAGACACCAAAATCAAGATGTGCAGCAGGGTCAGTTGCTATAACCTTAACGACATCGCCACTCCTCATTTCCATTAGCATTTTTTTTAATCTAAGTAATGGCAGCGGGCAATTAAGTCCACTGGCATCTACCTCAAAATCAAATTCGGTCATACTGCTTAACTATTTTCTAAACTGTCTGATTGAACATTTATAATAGAGTATATCATTAACCATTTGTCCGAACATCACTGTAAAACATGGAGTATTTCCCACTTTTTTTAAAATTAAAAAATCGGCCTTGCCTAGTTGTCGGAGCCGGCAATATAGCGGCGAGAAAAATCGAGCTTCTGTTTAGAGCACAAGCAAAAATAACGGTTATCACAAAACAGACCGGTAATGAAATTGCCTCGATGCAATCCAGCCATCAATTAACGATTATCGAAAAATCATTTGAGGCAACTGATTTAAACTTAAAAGCATTCAGACTTGTTGTTGCCGCCACCAGCATCCAGTCAGTTAATGAAAAAATTGCAAATACGGCAAATCAACTCAATATTCCCGTCAATGTTGTCGATAACCCGGAATTATGTAGTTTTATTTTTCCTGCTATCATTGATCGCTCTCCAGTCATCGCCGCAATTTCATCCGGTGGCGCTTCGCCAGTACTAGCCCGACTACTAAGAGCCAAAATAGAAAGCCTGATTCCTCCAGCGTATGGCCGTTTGGCTGGATTGGCAGAAAAACATCGCAAGACAGTGAAAAAATTCATCTCCAACCCGTCACAGCGTCGTATTTTCTGGGAAAATACTCTTCAAGGACCGATCGCAGAATTGGTTTTTTCTGGGGAAACTAACAAAGCAGAGCGACAATTAATCAATACTTTACAAAACTACTCAAACAATAAAAATTATTGTGGAGAAGTTTATTTGGTTGGAGCCGGGCCTGGAGATCCGGATTTACTGACTTTTCGAGCCTTGCGCTTAATGCAGCAAGCAGATGTCGTAGTTTATGACCGATTGGTTTCTCCAGAAGTTCTGGACTTGACCAGACGAGATTCAGAAAAAATTTATGCTGGAAAAAAACGCAATAACCATACCTTGCCACAGGAATCAATAAATGAATTATTAGTCCGATTAGCCCAGGAAGGCAAACGAGTAGTCCGGTTAAAAGGCGGAGATCCCTTTATTTTTGGCCGGGGCGGTGAAGAAATTGAAACACTGATGTCATTAGGTATCAATTTCCAGGTTGTTCCCGGTATCACTGCTGCTTCTGGCTGCGCAACCTATGCCGGCATCCCTCTCACCCATAGAGACCATGCCCAGTCCTGTACCTTTGTCACTGGCCACCTGAAAGATGGCAATATAAATTTAGACTGGAAACAACTGGCTAAACCCAATCAAACCATTGTCATCTACATGGGACTGGTTGGTTTAAGCAGTATTTGTAGTGCACTCCTTCAACACGGCTGCCCCCCCGATCTACCTGCCGCTTTAATTCAACAAGGCACCACAACTCACCAGCGGGTAATAACGGGCACATTAACCTCTTTACCAGAACAAATCACTCGAATGAAAATTGCCCCCCCGACATTGATCATTGTTGGATCAGTGGTTACACTTCATAATAAGCTTGCCTGGTTCAGAAAACCACATACCAATTAAATTGACTGCCTATGTTTTTTTTTAAAGTTCTTACTGCTATTGCCTATGTTTTTTTATTATCGGCTTGTGACAACACCCCAAAGCCAGAAAAAACGGTTGTTTTAGCGCCTGAAGGACTTTTTTCAGCCGCTCTGTCAAAACAGTTTGCTGCCCTGGGAACCTCTAAAAGTAATGCAGAACTGTGGCAATTAAAACCCAAGAAACTTATCCATAGCTGGCAGCATACTGATGAAAATAATGGTATCATCGCGCTGGCCATTTCTGATAATGAACAATATACAATCACTGCTGAGCGAAATTCCATTGCCTGGTGGCGCATTTCTGACGGTAAACTGTTGACTATTTGGAGTCTACCCGGCATTACACATGTCAGCTTGTCTGCCGCAGGAAATTTTGCTCTGATTGGCCTTCAAGACAAAGCCATCTATTTTGCTTTACAGTATGGAAAAACGCTTTATGCCTTCCATCACCAGGATAGCATTACAGCAACAGCATTATCCGCAAATGGTAAATATGCACTAACTGGTTCAAATGATGGTGAAGCAAAATTATGGGAGCTTTCAACTGGTAAATTAACCCATTCCTGGAAAAATCCAACAAAACTATCAATTGTCGCTTTATCTGCGGATGGGAAACACGCCTTAACAAATGCAGCGTTGGGTTTGACCCAAATTTGGGATACCCGGAAGGGTAAAGTTTCCAAACGAATCGGACCAAAATTAATGACTTTAACCGCTGCAAAATTCAGTAATAACGGTAAATACCTAATTACCGCCAGAACTGCCCAGAGAATTGACTTATGGCGGGTCAAGACTGGAAAAAATATCAAATACTGGCGGCTAGTTACTGGCGAGGAATGGCCGTCAGCGGCGACAATTCTTGCATTGTCATTCACCAGCAACGAAAAAAAATTCTACAGTATAACTTCAAAAGGTGTTTTACAACGCTGGAAGAAATAGCATAAATGTTTGATTTTATATTCATTAAAAAAATGCAGTTTCCTAATTCATTTACACCACAATCCTATTGGGTTAATAAGACTTGCTTCCATCACTTAAATTCAGTAATTATTAAGCTGTTTCATTGATAATAGACTTAACGTTTGATGAAATAAAATCATAAAAGGTGTTGATAAATTTTGCTAAATTGCCTATCCTTTGACGGTTTGAATTTTTCATCCAACGAAAAACAACGAAAATACTTTTTTTACAAAGAGAGGTCAACATGAAAAAATCACTTGGAGTAATCGCAGGAGCCGCATTATTAGCATTAAGCAGTCAAGCATTCTCGGCTGGTAATGTAGTGCCAAAAAAAATCTGGGTTGGCGGCAAAGTTTATGATCGTGCTTTTGGACGCGGTTGCGGTGCTTGTCACGACATTTCTACAAACCCAAACTTGTTTGTTAGCGTTAAGGAATTATCTAAAGATGAATTTATAAATGTCTTGAAAAATGGCAGAAATGGCATGCCAAAAGCGGTAGATGCAATCATGGCTGTTGGTCCTGTCAAAAAAGCAGGCTATTCTGAAGACGAAGCTTTAGAAGCTGTTTACGACTATATTAAAGGCCGTGCTGATGGTAGCGTTCCTGAAGGTAAATTGAAAAAGGCTAAATAAACTTATCCCTACTGAAGTTCTAAAAAACCGCTTCCTAAGGAAGCGGTTTTTTATGTCTGAAAATATTTTTAGCTCTTTATATTTCGATTTTCGGGCAATTGCTTGGCCTTTCCTTTTTTGGATGGCTGATACTCCAAACGATATCGCCCTTGATACCAAACTCCTGCAATTGCCGCTACCAATAGACTACACGAAGCAATACTGGCATACAGCAAATTTTTTAATTGAGAAACCTCATCCATTAGCTGCTTATTGAGCTTTTTCTCAACAATTTGGTTATTAGTTGCTATTAATCGCCCTGCCCCAGTCTTGGAATACGTTTTAAGGACAATAACATCATTCTTCAAATCCTGAATAACACCCATTCCAGTCGTTGACAAGTTACCAGACTTTATACTTTCCTCAAGGACTCTAAGTTTACTTTCTATTGAACCACCGATTAATCCTACCAATTGACTCTGAAGCAACTTAATTTCGTCTGAAAGAGCTGGGTTAATATGTTGATTTTGAATTTCGGCAAGTACTTTTTGCCTCTCGAAATCACTCAACATATCCTGTTTAGGCAACAGAAAAAAACCGAACAGCACAACAACCAACGCCAAACCAATCACAGTATAAACAAGAATTTTATTTACTTTTAGCAAATTCAATTCATTTTCGCAAGAAAAAACGGGATGTAAAATGACTGATTTTTGACTGTCTTGGTTTTCATCTGAGTTTTTTTGACTCATGTTATTATTCCTCTTAACCAGCAAACTGGTCCTCTTGTTAAATTTCAAAAATCCAGCTAACCAACTATGCCAGAATACCCCCCACGGGTCAATTTTCCATTTTATTCATTCCTGAACATTTAATCAGAAATATATATTTTTGCGGCTATCCTCAATCTCAAGGCATTTAACTTGATAAACCCTTCCGCATCTTTTTGATTATAAGCCCCTTCATCATCCTCAAAAGTAGCAATATTTTCATCAAACAAACTATCGGTATCAGACATACGCCCTACGATATCAACGTTACCTTTATACAACTTCAGTTTGACTTTACCATTAACAACCAATTGCGATTCATCAATCATTTTCTGGAGCATTTTCCGCTCAGGACTCCACCAATAACCATTATAAATAAGCGTGGCATATCGTGGCATCAGTTCATCTTTCAAATGAGCAACTTCTCGATCTAGTGTTAATGATTCCATAGCCCGGTGTGCTTTAAGCATAATGGTACCGCCTGGTGTTTCATAACAACCTCGCGATTTCATACCAA